>CADBOC010000334.1 GCA_902796175.1 Oscillospiraceae bacterium
AGCCTGCGACATAGGCTTTGACCGTTCCATGATCGGCGCCTACGGCCACGACGACCGCGTGTGCGCCTATACCGCGCTTATGAGCATTCTGGATACGGAGGAGCCCGAGAGCACCGCCGTATGCGTGCTGGCCGATAAGGAGGAGATCGGCTCTCAGGGAAACACGGGCATGGACAGCGCCTTTCTCGCGTTCTTCATCGCGGATCTTGCCCGCAGCGAGGGGCTGCAGCCGGGCGACGTGTTCTCTATGTCCAAGGCTCTGAGCACGGACGTGAACTCCGTTTACGACCCCAACTACCCCGAGGTATTCGATAAGACGAACGTATCGCTCTTAAACTGCGGCGTGGTGCTCAAAAAATACACGGGCGCCCGCGGCAAATCCTCCGCCTCAGACGCGTCGGCGGAGCTGGTAGGGGAGATCCGCGCCCTGCTGACGCAGGCGAACGTGCCCTGGCAGATGGGCGAAATGGGCAAGGTAGACGTAGGCGGCGGCGGAACCGTCGCGAAATTCCTCGCCATGCTGAACATCGACGTGGTGGATCTCGGCGTGCCTGTTCTTTCCATGCACGCGCCCTTTGAGGTCGTTTCAAAGCTCGATACCTACGCCGCGTACCGCGCGTGCGTCGCGTTTTACAGCCGCGAGGGCAGCTTTTTTGCCGCAAAGCCGGAGGAGGCTTAAATGTACCGGATCGATCCCGCCGTCTTCGGCGGCATGTTCGCCCTGCCGGTTAGACTGGCGGACGAGGCGCTGGCGATGGCCTCCGGCAGCTTTCTGAAGGCGATCGTATACGTGTTCCGCCATGCGGATACGCCCCCGGAGCCTTCGGCCGTCGCCGCCGGCGCCGGCATACCGGAGGCTGAAGCGGCCGACGCGCTTGCCTACTGGGCCGAAAAGGGCTTTCTTCTTACGGAGGAGGCGCGTACGGAGGAAGAGCCCGCCGCCGTAAAGGAGCAGGCCGTTTCCGAAGGCCCGGCCGGAAAGCCGGAGCGTGAGATTCTCTCCGTAAAGCCGCAGAAGCCGACCTACGAGATGATCTGCGCCCGCATCCGCGAGAGCGAAGCGGTGCGGGAGCTCTTCGCGGACGCGCAGCTTCGTCTGGGGCGCACCATCGGCACCGGCGATCAGGCGAGCCTGCTGCTGCTGCACGACTACTACGGTCTGCCCGTTGAGATCATTCTCACCATCTGCCAGTACGCCGCGACCCACGGCAAGGCGAACAACATCCATTACATCTACACAGTGGGCGTGGATTGGAGCCGCCGCGAGATCGATACGCTGGAGCTGGCGGATGAGGAGTTCCGCCGGCTTGAACGGCTCGACAGCCGCTGGGAATCCTTCCGCCGGCAGACCGGGATCAAAAACGCCCGCCCCACCGCGCCGCAGAAGAAATATCTGGACGTCTGGACGGGCGAATGGCAATTCAGCGAAGAAATGCTGGTGGCGGCGTTCGAGGAGATGAGCAAAAATACGGATACGGTTTCGTTTCCGTATATGCACAAGATCCTCGCCAAGTGGCATACCGCCGGCATACGTACCCGCGCCGAGGCTGAAGCCGCCGAAAAACGCTTTCAGGAGCAGAAGGACGCCGCCGCGGCGAAGCGCGCCGGAAAAAGCGCTTACGGAACCGGCGCCCCGGCTGCCGCTGCTGCGGACCGCCAGCCCGCCTCTTACGACATAAACAAGGCGATGGACCGAATGAAGACCACCGTTCCCACACTCAAGAAAAAAGAAAAGAGATGAGCATATGGCTTATACGGTCGAAATGTTTGAACGCGCGCAGCAGATCATAGACGAGCGCCGCCGTGAAAACGAAGCGCGGTCGCAGCGGCGCCGCGAGGCGTTCGAAAAAGCGGAACCCGAATACACGCGCTGCAAAAGCGAGATGATCGCCTCTGTTTCGGAGGTGATCAAGGCCATCGAGCTTTCGCCCGAAAAAGCGCGCGAGCTCATCGAAACGCAGCGCCGCCGCAATCTGCAGGCGCAGGAAACCATACGTTCCCTTCTGAAAAAGCACGGTCTGCCGGCCGATCATCTTGAAACGCGCTATACCTGCGCGAAGTGCGGCGATACGGGCGTTCTGGACGGGCGTCTGTGCGCCTGCCAGATCGAGGTGCTGAAGGGCCTTGCCTTTGCCGAGGCCGGCAAAAAATCGCCCCTCCGTTTCTGCAGATTTGACGATTTCAGGCTCGATTATTACGATACGGCGTATGTGGAGGAATTCCGCTGCTCGCCCAGAGAGCGTATGGAGACGATCCTTTCGTTCTGCCGTGATTACGCCGCCGGATTTGATACCGACAGCCCCAGCATTCTGATGTACGGCGAAACGGGGCTCGGCAAAACGCACCTCTCTCTCGCCATTGCGGGCGAGGTGATCGGCAAGGGGTATCACGTGCTCTATAACTCGGCCCAGAATATCTTCAACGAGCTGCAGCGCGAACGCTTCGGCAGAAGCGGCACAGACGGGCAGTATGAGGCGATGCTTCTGGAGTGCGACCTGCTCGTCATAGACGACCTCGGCGCTGAGTTCTCCACCCAGTTCACGAACGCGGCGCTCTATAACATTGTGAACACCCGCATCAATCAGTCGCTGCCGACCATCATCAGCACAAATCTGGATCTGAAGGAGCTGGAGGAGCGCTATACCCGCCGCATCTCCTCCCGGCTCATCGGCGAATACGCGGCGCTCTTTTTCTTCGGCTCCGACGTGCGCCAGCTCAAACGCGACGAATGATAGAAAAATACAAAATAAATATTTTTTATTTATAATTAAACGTCTGTTGCAAATCCGGGCGGTTTCGTATATGATATAGGCATCACGTTTTAACGGAGGAAAGTATGCAGCAAGCGACAAGACCTTACGCCGAAGAGGCGTATGAAATCGTGGAACACGCGGCAAAAAAGATCGGCTCCCGTCTGCCGGGGAGCGAGGGAGAGCGTTCCTTCGCCGCCTATATGGCGCAAAAGCTCGCTTCCATCGGCATTACGCCCGTAAAGGAGGAATTTCCCGTTTCGCCGCGCTCCGCCATCGGCGGCGTGCCCTACGCCGGGTACAGCGGCCTGATCCTTTGTGTGTCAGCGTATTTTGCCCTGCAGAACAGCGCGCTTTGGTTCGCCATGTCGGCGCTGGGGATTATCACGACCGTATGGCTGATCTTCGGCTGTTTTTTGTACAAAAAATGGTTCGATATGTTCTTCCCGCAGAAGATCTCGCAGAACGTCTACGGTGTGCTTACGCCGCCGGACGGCAAATACGACTATACGATCATGCTTTCGGGGCATACCGATACCAGCTGGTGCTGGCGGCATTCCGCGAATTCATATAAGCACCGTAATAATCCGCTGCCGGGCATGATTTTTATCTACATGCGCGTCGGCTTCGGCGCTCTGTGCTTCTTCTTTATGGTCTTCGCCTCTCTCTTTATGGCGGTCGTCTGCGGCGCGGACATGCTCGGGGCGGCTTGGGCGCCGGCGGTGCTCGAAAGCGCCGCGTTTTCCCGCTTTGTCTTCGCCATGCACATCGTGCCCGCCGTCGCGGCGGTCGGCTGCTGCTTCGTCATCCAGTGGAACGACCCGCATGAGGAGACCGCCTCGCGCGGGGCGATGGATAACGCCACCGGCTGCGCGCTCAGCTACGAGATCATCCGGTATTTTTCCGAGCATCCGGAGCGTATGCCCAAAAACTGCCGCATCGTCGATATGAACATCGGCGCCGAGGAATCGGGCCTTCGCGGCAGCATGGCGTTTGTGGAGGAACACCGGAACGACGACCTGACGCACAACGTATGGAACATCAACATCGACTCCATCGCGGATGAGGAGCATTTCAACGTGATCGTAAAGGACGACTGGCAGGGCTGCCGCTTCGATAAGGACCTTGAGGAGATGTTCCTGGAGGCGTTCCGGGATCTCGGCATGCAAAGCAAGGAGGGAGGCAGCATGCATAACCCGGTCGGCGGCTGCGATTCCACCCCCATGACCCGCGCCGGCATCAAATCCGTGACCTTCGCCGCCCAAAACCCGACGCTTACGTATTACTATCACACCTTCTACGATATGCCCTCGCGCTTTACCGCCGAAACGGTGGGCGACGGCTTCGACGTGGTGCTGAAGGTGATCGAAAAGATCGGCGCGTTCCAGGAGCGGCACGGCTACAACGGACGCAGAAAAAAATAACGCGATCTTATCAATAATCAGGACCGCCGCGTGTTCCGGAACGGAACGTGCGGCGGCCCTGTCTTTTTCATGAAAACAAAAATCCGGAAACAATGCCGGCGGCGGCGCTGATCAGGATCACGGCGACCGGCGGAACTTTTCGGAAGGAGAGAAGAACGCCCGCGGCGAAAATGAGCAGCGAGACGTAAAAGGAAGGATCCGTGAAGAGCGCCGTAGAGAATCCATCCTGCAGAAAAACGGCTTTGAGCAGCGTGAGAAGCGCCGCCGCGATCAGGCCGACGACGGCGGGCTTTAAGCCGCCCATGGCGCCCGCGACGGTCTTTGACTGCCGGAACCGGCTGTAAAGCCCTGCCGTGAGCAGAATAATGAGAAAGCTCGGCAGCACTACGCCGAGGGTGGCGACGGCGGCGCCGGCGACGCCGCCCGTGCGAATGCCGATAAAGGTCGCGATGTTTACGGCGTAGGGCCCGGGCGTGCTCTCGCTCACGGCGATAAAGTCGATCAGCTCCTCCGTTGAAAGCCATCCCCGGGCGTTTGCCTCGGCCTCTATCATCGGCAGCATGGCGTAGCCGCCGCCGAAGGTGAACGCGCCGATCTTAAAAAAGGTGAGAAAAAGCTCAAGAAGGATCACGGCCGTCCCTCCTTTTTAAGAAAAGCGCGCGGGCGACGCCGAACGCTGCGCACAGCAGAATGATCCATATCACGTTCACCGGCAAAAACGCCGCCGCGGCAAAGGCGAACGCCATGATCAGATAACAGAACAGGCCCTTCGGGCACTTTTTGAACATGCTCCAAAGCGCCTTCACGATCAGCGCCAGCACGCCCGCGCGGATCCCGGCGAAGGCGTAGGATACCGCGCGGTTCGACCGGAAACGGGCCAGCAGAAACGAGACCGCCGTGATGATCAGAAAAGAGGGGAGTACCACGCCCGCCGTCGCCGCGGCCGCGCCCGCTGCTCCGGCGGTCCGCCAGCCGACGAAGGTGGCCGCGTTGATCGCGATGGGGCCGGGGGTGGATTCCGCGATCGCGACGATCTCAAGGATCTCGTCTCCGGTGATCCACTGTTTTCGTTCGACGGTCTCGCGCTCAATGAGCGGGATCATAGCGTAGCCGCCGCCGAAGGTGAAAAGCCCGATCTTCATAAATGTGAGAAAGAGCCGCAGCGTTTTTTTCCATTTTGCGCCGTCTTTCTTTTTGTCCATCGTATCGCCTCTTTCTATTTTTCGGATGAGGGACTTGACAATCCGGCCTGTCTTCGGTAAACTGCTGATAAGGCTTTGTGCTGAAATATGCGCGGTCAGGAAGATCGCGTCCGAAGGGAGAAACGGAATTGAAACGGATCGAAAGCGCGACGTCTGTCAAAAAAAACGCCGCGCTTGCTGTGGCGGTTTTACTGACCGTTCTGATCGCTATCCTCTGCAGGTTTTTCATACAGCCGAAAAGCGATCCTTCCGATCCGGCGGCGCAGACGGAGCAGATCGACGCCGGACTGGATGAACAGATCTTTTCCGCGCTGAGGTACCGGTATCTCAGCGGTGTGAACGGCGAAACGCGCGGCGGCGAATGCTACGCCGAAGCGCACCGCGTGCTCGGTACCGAAGAACGGGACGGAAAAACCGTCGTCTATGCCGTCGTAAGCGAGGGAGATCTCGGTTTTGTGAACGGGTATTTTACAGAGGTATCCGGCAGCTCCTGCATACCGACGGTACTGAGCTTTACGGGGGAACCGGAAAATGCGGAGATCCGAACGCCGCAGGACGGCGCTCTGTTTGCTTCCTCCGTCCGCGGGATGTTCCCTGAAAAAATCGCGAAAACCATCCTGCGGGATCCCGGAAAATACGGGGAAGAGCTCTGGCAGGAGATGGCGAAGGACGCAGTGGAATATCTGCGGTCGATCGGCAGAGAGGCCGAAATCAAGCGCATGTATGAGACCGGAACGTCTACGCTGACCGATCACGGCGTTTCGGTGGAGGTCGCGAACGCGCTTGCGGAAGACGGCAGCTTTGACCGCTATCCGTTTTACGGCACGGCGGAGCATATCGAAAACGGCGTGCGCTACGTTTACAGTACGTCCTGCGCCGACGGGCGTATCGTTTACGAAAAATATCCCTTTGGCGGGGATCCCGCGGTCACGGCCGTGGAGCGTTACGTGCTTGACGCCTCAAACGGCGTTATGCTTGATTCCTGCGCCGTTCCCGCGCTCCCGGACGAAAACCTGGACCGGCTGCGGGAGCTATATCCGGTCCTCTTTACAATGGACGTTTCCGCGGGGGTCGACGTTTATATCTGGCAGGTATCGGAAAACGATTTTTACGGCTGGATCATGCCCCGCGGCAACGCGGCGGGGGAGACTGCGGACGCACAGCTTACGCGCGTTTTTTCCGCGCTGACGCCGGAGGATATCAGAGAAATCCTCGCATACCGGGGCGCAGACCCGGAGCGCGTTAAGGTGATCCCGTATCAGCATCCGCTTTCCTCGTATCTCTGGCTCTCAGACGGTTCTTTCCTGAACGACGGTATGTCTGAGGAACGGCTGCGCTCCATGCTGGGGCTTTCATCCTGAACGCCCGCTCAAACGCCTGAATAAAAGGCAAGGATCCTTGAACGGTCAGAATTCAGGGATCCTTGTTTCTTTTTCAGATCACCGTTTCGTGCGCAGGGTGCGCCGCGCTTCGGCGAGCGCTTCGGCAAAGAGCTGCAGCTCCCGGGGCGTTGTATCATATCCCATACTCACGCGGATGGCGCTGTCGATCCCGGCGGGGTCCACGCCCATGGCGGAGAGCACCTCGCTGCGGTGGCCGCGCCTGCAGGCGCTGCCTGCCGAAACGTAGATCCCGCGCGCGGACAGAAAATTGATCAGCACCTGCGAGGGGATGCCCGCGACGGAAAAGTTCAGGATATACGGCAGCGCGTTTTCGGGCGAGTGGAACGTGACGCCGGGCAGTGCCGCGAGCGAGGCGCGGAGCGTACGGTTGAGCTCCTTCATCTCCGGCAGCTTTTTGGCCGGAGCAGGCAGCGCGGCGGCAGCCGCGCCGAAGCCGGCGATCGCCGGCAGGTTTTCGGTGCCGGAGAAAAAACCGTTCTCCTGTCCCCCGCCGAAGACGTACGGGTGGATATGCGCGCCTTTTCGGATATAGAGCAGCCCCACGCCCTTCGGCGCGCCGATCTTATGGCCGCTGGCGGTCAGAAGATCCGCGCCGAGCTTTTCCGGCTTTACGGGCAGCTTGCCGAAGCCCTGAACAGCGTCGGTGTGGATGAGCGCCGGGGCTTTTGCTGCCGCTGCGGCCCGCCGCAGCGTTTCAACGGGGTTTACGGCGCCGGTCTCGTTGTTTACCAGCATGGCGCTGATCAGGATCGTTTTGGCGTTGACCGCCTCGTACAGCCGTTCGGGGTCGAAGCCGCCGTCCTTTTCGGGAGCAAGGCGGATCACCTCAAAGCCCTGCGCCTCCAGTTCATCCATGGCGCGGCCGACGCTCGGGTGCTCGACGGCGGTGGTAACGATGCGGTTTCCCCGTTTTTTCAGCGCCTTTACCGCGCCGAAGATCGCCGTATTGTTGGCGAGGGTGCCGGAGTGAGAGAAAAAGACCTCCTCGGGTTTTGCGCCCAGCGCGTCCGCAAGCTGTCTGCGGGCGGTCTGCAGGATATGCCTTGCCTCGTCCCCTTTTCCGTGCAGGGCCGACGGGTTGCCGTAGCATACGCGCATGGCGTTCTCAGCGGCCTTGAAGGCCGCGTCGTTTACGCGTGTGGTCGCGGAATGGTCCAGATAGATCTCCATATCCATTCCTTACGCCGAGCGGAAGCGGGAGAGAAAGTCCTTCGTCTCCTGATGCGCGGGATGGTTGAACAGATCGTCCGGCGATCCCTGTTCCAGGATCACGCCGTCGTTCATGTAAACGACCCGGTTGCTCACGTCCCTTGCGAAGGCCATCTCATGCGTTACCACCAGCATGGTGGTGCCCTCCCGGGCGAGGGTGCGCATAACGGCGAGCACCTCGCCCACCATTTCGGGATCCAGCGCGGAGGTCGGCTCGTCAAAGAGCAGTACCTCCGGGTTCATGGCGAGGGCGCGGGCGATCGCCACGCGCTGCTTCTGCCCGCCGGAGAGCTGGTGTGGCTTGGCGTTGATGTAGGGCGCCATGCCGACCTTTTCCAGATATTTCATCGCTTCGGCATGGGCTTCGTCCTTCTTTTTGTGCAGTACCTTGATCTGCCCGACCATGCAGTTCTTCAGCACGCTCATATTGCTGAAGAGATTGAAGCTCTGGAATACCATGCCGACGTGGGTACGGTAGGCGGGCGCGCCGCCCTTCAGGGTGCGTATGTCTTCGCCGTGGTAGAGGATGTCGCCGCTGGTGGGCGTTTCAAGCAGATTCACGCAGCGCAGCAGGGTGGATTTGCCGGAGCCGGAAGCGCCGATGATGCTGGTTACGTCCCCCTTGCTGACCGAAAAATCGATGTCGCGCAGTACCTCGTGGGAACCGAAGGATTTTGAGAGATGCCGGATCTCAAGAATGTTCTGTTCCATCAGTCATCCTCCTTTTTTTCCACATAGGTGGTCATGCCGCTGGTGTGCGCCAGCGTGTCGGTTGTGGCGATGTCAAAATTCGCGGGGCCGGCGAGCTTTTTCTCCCACGCGCGCAGCAGCACGGAGCAGATCACCGTCATGCACAGGTACATCGCCATTTCAACGACTGCGGAGGGAAAGTAAAGGTAGGTCGCGCCCACAACGCCCTTGTGAACGGCGAAAAGCTCGGTGTAGCCGATGATGAACATCACGGAGGTATCCTTGATGTTGATGATCAGGTTGTTGCCGATCTGGGGAATGATATTTTTGATCGTCTGCGGCAAAATCACGTTCGTCATGGTCTTTACGTGGTTCATGCCGATCGCCATCGCGCCTTCAGTCTGGCCCGGATCGATGGAGAGGATTCCGCCGCGCACGGTCTCAGCCATGTACGCGCCGGTGTTGATGCTCACAACAAAGTACGCGGCAACGTTCACGCTGCCAAAGCGCAGCGCATTGTTTGAAAAGTAGGGAAGCGCGTAAAAAATGAATACCGCCTGCAGGATCATGGGCGTGCCGCGGAATACCTCCACATAAATGCGGATGACCGCGCGCACGATCCCGAGTACGACGCGCTTTGGCAGCGGATCGTCTTTGCGGTAGGGGATCGTCTGCAGAATGCCGCAGACAAGGCCGATGAGGCAGCCGATAAAGGTAGCCGCTACAGCGAGTTCGATCGTGCTGAGCGCGCCGGTCAGGTACTGGGTGTGATTGCGCGCCCAGAGCTTTAAGATATCCTGCCAGAGTTTTGCGAAATTTTCCATATTGCAAGATGATACGGCGCAGCCGGGCCGTTGAAAGCCGACTGCGCCGCCCTTTCCGTTCGTTGGGTTTTTTATTCGCCGATGGGCTGGATCTTGATGGCGTCGGCCATCATGGCGTTGAAGTCGTCGGCGCTCATGGGCGTCACCACGTCGTTGATCGCGTTGAGAAGCCCCTTGTTGCCCTTCTGCAGGGAGATGCCGATGTTGATCTCTTCGTCGCTCACCTCGAAGCCGTCTTCGCTGTCGGCGAAGTCAACGATGGCAAGGTCGGGATACGCGGCGACCGCGCCCTGCGCAGTGGGCATATCGCAGCAGACGAAATCCACGTCGCCTGTCTCGAGTGCCATCAGCATCGCGGGGGCGCTCTCCTTGGCGGTCTGGATGTCGGCGTCCGGGATCTGGGGCAGGCAGTCGTCATACCACACGGTGCTGGCCTGCGAGGTGCAGCGCTTGCCGGCGAAATCGGCTTTGCCGGTCGCGTTCGCAAGGTCGCTGTCTGCCTTCGTTACGCAGACGATGGTCGCGTAGAGATAGGGCCCCGCGAAATCGACTTCCTTGGCGCGTTCGGCGGTCATGGACTGGCCCGCGATCACGGCGTCGACCTGGCCGGTCTGCACGGCGGGGATCAGGGAATCCCAGTCAAGGCGCACGATCTCGAGCTGCCAGCCGTTGGCTTCGCAGATCTTTTTTGCCATCATCACGTCGTATCCGTTGGCGTATTCGTTGGAATCCTTGATCGGCACGGCGCCGTTGGCGTCGTCGGTCTGGCTCCAGTTGTAGGGGGCGTAGGCGCATTCCATCGCGACGGTGAGAACGCCGTCCTCCACGCCCTGGATCTTGTCGGAATCGCCGGATACGGGCTCGGCGGTCGCGTTTTCGCCGGAAGCGTCGGGCGCCGCATTCTGGTCAGCGGGCTTTTTCGCGCAGGCGGAGGCCAGCAGCAGGATCATGGATACGGCGAGAAGTACGGCAAGGATCTTCTTCATTTGGATCATTTCCTTTCTTTCGCGCCGGGCGGCCATGAAGAGAGCCGCGCCGGGCGGGATTTTGTTTCAAAAAAAGAACCGCTTGATCAAGCGGTCGTGTTGACAAAACAAAGCCCGAGGACGTTGTTTTTTGATAGCGCTCCACAAGATCGTTCCATGTGACAGTGCGCGGGATCTTTTCCCGCGCCCCAGGAGGACGGACCTTGGCGGATCCGTGATCCTTCGGCAGGGTCCCCTTTCGGCGGCGGCGATCGCCTGTGTTCCGCGGCTTACTGATGTTCCCTGCACCTCTATCTCAAGCTATTCGTTTTTTGACAGGCTAATCATAGCACAGCCCGGGCGCTTTGTCAACAGCGCCCGGGCCGATTGTGACGAAACTGTAATCATTCTTTTGCGTATATTATGCGGTCGCGTTCTGTTCGGAGCCGCCGCCGGGGAACATGCCGCCCATGCCGCCGCTGTTCTTGCTGCCGCGGCCCATGCCGCCTTCCGGCGTATTGCCCATGCCGCCGCGGCCCATGCCGCCCATGCCGCCGCCCATCATGGACTGCGGGATGGCGTTCACCGTTTCGCCGTTGATGATGATGGTGCCGCCGTTGTAGGTTGCCGCGCCGTCGTAATCGAAGGAGGACATGCCGGAGGTGATATGGATGGTGCCGCCGTTCACCGTAATGTCGCCGTTGGAATCGATGGCGTCCGTGTCGCCCTGGCCGACTTCCACCGTGACGTCGCCGTCGTTGATCTCAATGAGCACGGGGTAGGCGCCGCTTTTTGCACCGGCGTTGATGCCGTCGTCCGTCGCCGTGATATCGACCGTGCCGCCGTTGATCTGGATATAGGTCGCTTCCATCCCTTCGCCGGCCTTTGCCGTTACCCTGCCGGAATCGATCCTGAGAAAGCTCACGGCGTGCAGCGCGTCGCTGCCGGCGTTCACGCTGAGCGCCGCTTCGGAGACGTAGATCCAGCCGAGGGAGTCGTCTTCGTCGTTTTCGGCGTGAAGGCCGTCCTTGCCCGCTGTGACCGTGAGGGATCCGCCGCCGAGGGCGATGCTGTCGTTGGCCTCGATCCCGTGGCCCGCCGCTTTGATCACATAGGCGCCGCCGGTCACCTTTACGTCGTCTTTGCCCGCAACGCCGTGCCCGGTCGAATCGATCGAGAGCGTTCCCGTGCCGTTCAGGGTGATATCGTCCTTTGAAAAGATCACGGCGTCAAGATTCGTGTCGCCGTCCGCTTCAAATTCGCCGGTCACGCTGAGCGAGCTGGTCCCTTCCGCCGTTGTAACGAATACCTTGTCGGCGCTTTCTACGTAGATCACGGGAGCAGATCCGTTCGTCACGGTCAGACTGTCGAGCACCAGCTGTACCTTGTCCTCGTTCGAAACGCTGACGCGTACGGTGAAGTCAGAAGCTTCGCCGCTCAGAACGTATACGCCGGCTTCGGTGATCTGAACGGTTTTGCCGTCTTCCGCTTCGATCTGTTTCGCGCCGGTCAGATCCGCCGTTTGGGCGAGGTCGCGGTCTGTAAAAAATTCCGAGCCGTCCGCAGCCGCTTCCGAATCGGCGGAAACGGAAGCGCTGCCGGCTGTTTTGCCCGTTCCGGAAGCAGCCGCCGTTGTTTCGGCGCTCTGTGCGCCGGCCGGCGTTTCGGCGTTCTGTACCGCCGCCGCCTGACCCGAAGAGACCGTATCCGTATTGTTTTTCGCGGCGCAGCCTGCCGTACCGACGCACAGCGCCGCCGCCATGATGAGAGAGATGATCTTATATTTGTTCATGATGAACGCTCCTTTCTGTTTGTCTGGGCTCAGTATATCCCGCGAACCTAAAGCGGAGTTAAAGTCTCAGGAAAAAGCAAAAAAGAAAAAAAGAAAAGGAAAACGCCGCCGGGGGGGCCGGCGGCGTTTCCCTTGATAGAAAGGAGAACAGATGAAAATGAGAAGAAATCTTTGTCAGCGTAAGCCGGTCCGTTGGGGGCCGGACCGTTCTTACAGCTCTTATTATAGGCGCGAACCCTAAATCAAGTTTAAATTTTTGAGATTGAAGCAAAAAAAACCTTGCCTTCGGCAAAGGCCCGGTAGTATGATAGAAAAAAAGGGGGCTTGTATCATGAATGATCCTGCGATCCGACGGTTCCGCGATCTGCTGCTCGGGGCAAAGAGCGCCGTTTTTTTCGGCGGCGCGGGCGTGTCAACGGAGAGCGGCGTTAAGGATTACCGCAGCGAGAACGGCCTGTATCAGACCGTAAAGGAATACGGCGTCTCGCCCGAGACCATTCTGAGCCACAGCTTTTTTCTGCGGCGCACCGACGTATTTTATGATTTTTACTATAAATACTTTCTGAAGGACCGCGCGGAACCGA
>CADBOC010000335.1 GCA_902796175.1 Oscillospiraceae bacterium
GCGTCTGACCGGTCCCATTCTGTTTTTGCGCGGCTTTTCTCAGCGTGCCCTGATGCAGGCCGGCAGATATTTTTTGTTTTTCGGGTCCTTCAGGAAAGCGAGCAGCTCGTCGGTGTGGTCCCCTGCCAGCGGACCGTGCGCGAACTGATAGATCAGGGATCCCGGGAAGTTCAGGTTGTATTCGATGCACACCACGCGCCCCTGATCGTCGACCGTAACGTCCCACGCGACGATATCAAAATGCCGCAGCCGAAGCGCGCCGGCTTCCACGGTTTTCAGGATCTCCTCCCACTGAGGGACCTGTCTGTCGATCCCTGCCGGGAAATCGACGTGCTCCCCTTCGAGCGTGACGTACTGTTCGGCGATCCGTCCGTCTTCGCCGATCTTTACAACGTTCAGGATCTCCTTGCCGTCAACAAACGCGACGTCGGTGTGCGACCCCTTGATGCCGAAGCGGATGCAGGGAGCCAGAGGGTATACCCGGTCGCCCTTTCTCCAGGTGGTGATCCGTATGATGTTCACGGAGTCGGGGTTGAGCTGCGCGAAGAACGGGTGCTGCCGAACTACCTCCTGGATCGCGAAATTCTCCAGCTTGTAGCCGGAAAGCAGCTTTTGCAGGGCTTCTTTGCTTTCGACCGTCGCCTTCTTTACGCCCTTGCCGAAGCTCGAAGCGACCGTCTCTTTCAGAATGATCTCGTTTCCGCCGCCGGCTTCCCGGATCGCGTCCCAGACTCTGTCGACAAAGGTATCGTTCAGCTTGTCGCCGCAGTAGCGATCCTCCGCGTCGTAGTAATGAAAGTGCATCCGTTTTCCGAACGCCTTCGGAAAGCGGGCCTCCGGCAGAAAAGACGCAAACATATTTTTATCCGCATAGGCGGCGGAAAATCCCATATTTTTGTAGTACCGGTACAGTACCTGCTCGGCGAAGGGCTGCGGAATGAAGCGCGGATCGCGGATCCCCGTTACGGCGTAAAACATTCTGTGCCAGTCGTAGGTATCGAGTTTTACGTGGTAGTCTGCCCAGTACCGATCGATCTCGGCCTTCTCTTCGCGCGTAAGCGCGGGGCATTTGTGCTGCTTGAGAAATTTTTTTGCGGTTTTACAGTGCTTATACCGGTAGTACGCCAGCGTTTCCCGAACGATCCTCATAACGGTATTTCTCAAATTCATACGACTGTACTCCTCTTTCAGAACTGATCGGTAGTTTTGATTTGACACTCATTATATCACGGAGCCTCTTATATTGCAAGCGTTCCGCTGAAAAAACATGCGCGGGGCCGCACGGTCGGCGGATCCGGTTCTGTCCTATATGCAGAGACTGCGCGGTATCACTCGGTTTTTGTTGAAGTTATACAAAGAAGTTCAAAGAATTCTAACATGGGTTCTAACAAAATAGTCAAAACCCCCCTTGCATTCATAAGAAAGATTTGGTAAAATAATAAAAAGTCATCCATAAGGGGGTGCTCCGTTGAAAAAAGAAAGTCAAAATCCGGCGGACGTGCCGCTGTATCTCTTTCATCAGGGGTCCAACGCGCGCGCCTACGAATTCTTCGGCTCCCATTTCGAGGGGGAGAACGCCGTGTTCCGCGTGTGGGCGCCGCACGCGAGGGCGGTATCTGTGACCGGCTCCTTCAACGGCTGGAATGCCGAAGAAAACCCCATGCGCTGCATCGGGAACGGCGTATGGGAGGCGTCGATCCCGGGACTCAAGGTCTACGATACCTATAAATACGCGATCACGGACCGCGCCGGCGCCGTGCGGCTGAAGGCGGATCCCTACGCCTTTCACGCCGAAACGCGCCCCGCGAACGCCAGCAAGCTCTATGATCTCGACGGATATCAGTGGGGGGACGCCGCGTGGATCAGAAAACGCGAAAGCGGCAATATCTACCGTTCCCCGGTCAATATCTATGAGCTGCACGCCGGGTCGTGGCGCGTACACGACGACGGCGAGCCGTATTCCTGGCGCGACCTTGCCGACGCGCTCCGGCCTTATCTCACCGATATGGGCTATACCCACGTGGAGCTCCTGCCCGTGATGGAGCATCCGTTCGACGGCTCCTGGGGGTACCAGGTGACGGGCTATTTCGCCGTTACGAGCCGCTTCGGCACGCCGCACGATTTTATGTATTTCGTTGATACGCTGCACGCGGCGGGGATCGGCGTGATCCTCGACTGGGTGCCCGCTCACTTCCCGAAGGACGCGCACGGCTTATATGAATTCGACGGCACGCCGCAGTATGAGTATGCGGACGCGCTCAAGCGCGAGCATAAGGACTGGGGCACCCGCGTGTTCGACTACGGCAAAAACGAGGTGGTCAGCTTTCTTGTTTCCTCCGCCCACTTCTGGTTCGACCGCTTTCACGTCGACGGCCTTCGGGTGGACGCGGTGGCGAGCATGCTCTACCTCGACTACGGCCGCAAAAACGGCGAGTGGCGGCCGAATATCTACGGCGGCCGCGAGAATCTGGAGGCGGTCGCGTTCCTCAGGGCGCTCAACGAGAGCGTGTTCCGCGACTTTCCGGGCGTACTGATGATCGCCGAAGAGAGCACGGCCTGGCCGCTCGTGACGGCGCCGGTGTGCGACGGCGGCCTCGGCTTCAATTACAAATGGAACATGGGCTGGATGAACGACACGCTGCGCTACGCGGCGCTCGACGGGCTTTCGCGCAAGTATAACCACGATCTGATCACGTTCTCGCTCTTCTACGCGTTTTCCGAAAACTTTGTGCTGCCGATCTCGCACGACGAGGTGGTGCACGGCAAAAAATCGCTGCTCGATAAGATGCCCGGCACCTATGAAGAAAAGTTCATGGGCATGAAGGCGTTTTTGGGGCTGATGTACGCCCACCCCGGCAAAAAGCTGCTCTTCATGGGGCAGGAGTTCGGCCAGTTCATCGAGTGGGATGAGAAAAAGCAGCTCGACTGGTTTTTGCTCGATTATCCGGCGCACCGGCAGCTGCACGACTTCTGCCGCGCGCTTTTCCGGCTTTACCGCGCCACCCCCGCCCTCTGGCAGGTGGACGACTCATGGGACGGCTTTTCGTGGCTGGTGGCGGACGACAACGACAACTCCGTCGCCGCCTTCGAGCGCCGCGACCGGGACGGCAATTCGGTGATCTGCGTCGTGAACTTTACGCCGGTCAGGCGTGAAAACTATCGCATCGGCGTGACGGACCGCGGGGTGCTCACGACCCTGCTCTCCTCCGACGATCTCCGCTTCGGCGGAACGCGGGAGAAATTCCCGCGCCTCTATACCAGAAAGGAACCCATGCACGGCAGGGATTACTCGTTCAGCCTTGACCTGCCCGGGCTCTCCTGCATATATCTGAAATACACAAGGATCAAAAACAAAGAGAAAGGATGATCTTACCTTGGCGAAAACAGAATGCGTCGCCATGCTGCTGGCGGGCGGTCAGGGAAGCCGTCTCGGCATCCTGACGAAGAACATCGCGAAGCCCGCGGTGCCGTATGGCGGCAAATACCGCATCATTGATTTCCCGCTTTCGAACTGCGCGAACTCCGGCATCTACACGGTGGGCGTGCTCACCCAGTACCAGCCGCTGGAGCTCAACGACTACATCGGCTCCGGCCAGCCGTGGGATCTGGACCGCAACGAGGGCGGCGTGCACGTGCTCTCGCCCTATCAGCAGATCTCGGGCACCGAGTGGTACAAGGGCACCGCGAACGCGATTTATCAGAACATCAACTTCATCGACCGATACGATCCCGAATACGTGGCGGTGCTCTCGGGCGATCATATCTATAAGATGGATTA
>CADBOC010000336.1 GCA_902796175.1 Oscillospiraceae bacterium
CGCCGAGCCGGGGGAGGTGCGCCTGAGCGTTTCTCCCGTGCTCCCCGAGGCGGACGCTTCCGCCGTGAACGACGCCGTCGAGACCGTCGCCGCCGGGTTTTTGGCGGTGGAGCGGCTCTATCCCGGGGAACTGGAAGTGCTGTAGCCGCCTTCGGCCCGCAGCAGAAAACGCTTTTCAGGAGGTTAGAATGAAAAAGCTGAATTTACTGTATTTTTCTGAGGGCGGAGAGGCGGCGGCCGAAAGCCCCGAAGCGGCGGCGACCGCCGTCCCCGAGCCCGAAGGCGGGGCGTCCCCCGAAGAAGAGGCGCCGGATAACGCCGCCTTGCTTTCCGCGCTGGAGGCCGCCGTCGATACCATGGCGCTCAGAGCGAAGCTCGACGAAGTCAGAGATGGCCTGCGCCGGCAGGCGGAGGAGATGCAAAGCGACTATCCCGGCTTTTCGCTTGATGAGGCGCTCAGGGGCGACCCCGATTTCCGCCGTCTGCTCGCCGCCGGCGTCAGCGTGCGCAGAGCGTGGGCGGCAGTCCGTCTGCCCGAGCTCATCAAGGAGGCGGCGGGAAAGGCCGCCGCCGAAGCCGCCGTCACGGTGGGCAGGCGCGTTCTCGATACCGCCGCGCGGACGGGGGAAAACGCCGTCCTCGACCGCGCCGCCGCCGTGATGAAGCCCAACGTCTCCGCGATGTCGGAGAGAGAGATCTTAGCGGTGCTCGAAAAGGTCCGGCGCGGTGAGAAGATCTCTTTTTAAAGATAAAAGAGGAAAGAGAAAAGATGAAATTTCATCTTTCATCTTTAACAATTTCATATTTCACAGCGGAACACACCCGCTGTCATCGCAAGCTCATCAAATCCGCTCCCCCTTCGGGCGGCCGACCGGAGGAAGAGCGCAAAAAAGAAAGGAAAGTGTTTATGTCCAAAAGACTCTGCACCCGGAACGTCACCCTTCGCTTTTTCGGCGCCGGGGACGTTATGAACACCACCGGCGGGACGAAGGAAAACGGCGTCATTACCGACCCCAACGCCCTGTCCCCCGAAATGAAGACCTTTTACGACAAGACCCTCATCACCCTTGCGGGCGCGAATCTGGTCCACGAGCAGTTCGGGCAGAAGCGTCCCATCCCCAAGAACGGCGGCAAAACCATCGAGTTCCGCCGCTTCTCCAAGCTCCCGAAGGCGATGGCGCCCATCACCGAGGGCGTGACGCCCGCGGGCAACAAGCTGAGCGTCTCCGCCGTCACCGCGACCGTGGAGCAGTACGGCGACTACATCGAGCAGACCGATATGCTCGAGCTCACCGCCGTGGACAACACCATCGTCGAAGCCACCAAGGAGCTTGCCGCGCAGGCGGGGCTCACCCTCGATACCGTGGTGAGGAACGAGCTCATGGGCGGCACGAACGTGATGTACTGTCCCAAGGTCGAAAACGGCGAAGAGACCGAGATCCTTTACCGCGAGGACCTGGATCCCTCCTGCGTGCTGCGCGTGAAGGACGTTTTCAGAGCCGCCGCGCAGCTCAAGGCGGTGAACGCGCCCAAGATCGGCGGCGCTTACGTCGCCATCATCCATCCTTACGTCGCCTACGACCTGATGCAGGAGGCGGGCGACAAGTGGCTGGGCACGGCGAAATACGTCAGCCCCGAAAACGTCCTGCACGGCGAGATCGGCCAGCTCGGCGGCGTGCGCTTCGTGGAGAGCACCGAGGCGAAGGTCTTCGCGCCCGCCGAGATCTCCGGCGGCAAGTCCCGCCTGACGGTCAAGACCGCCATCGCCGCCTCCACCACCTCCGTGGTCGTAGAGGAGGAGCTGGAGAGCGCGACCGGCCTGTCCGTCGACTGCTATATCGGAGGCGCGCCCAACACGATCACCGCGATCACGAATGGCGAAGGCCAGTCCACGCTCACCGTCGGGACCGCGATCTCTTCCCTTGCCAAGGGCGCGACGGTCTGCGGCACGGGCGCGGGCAAGGACGGCTCCGCCGTCTTCGTCACGCTCTTCCTCGGCGAGAACGCCTACGGCGTGACCGAGCTCGAGAACGGCGGCCTCGAGCACATCGTCAAGCAGCGCGGCTACGGCAACGACCCCCTCAACCAGCGGTCTTCCGTCGGCTGGAAGGCCACGAAGGCCGCCAAGCGCCTGCTGGAGGAATACCTGATCCGCGTGGAGAGCGGCTCCGCCTTCTCCGCCACGGCGCAGGCGAACTGACGTTAAGAAAGCGGCTGCGCCGCAGCGTCTGCGGCGCAGAAAAACCGCTTTCGTGTACGCCGTCGCCGTTGCCCGCAGGGCAAAATCGGCGGGCGTTATAATTTTTTTATTTAACAGGAAACGAGAAGTTCCCTGTTAAATAAATAAATAAATAAATAATAAACGCTCCCGCGGACCGCCGCTGTTCACGCGGCCTCCGCGGGAGCTGTTTTGCGTCTGACGGAAACGATCCGCCCGATCAGTACAGATCGATCTCCGCCAGAATGGGGAAATGGTCGGAGGGATAAGCGCCGTTTATCTTATCGGTGATCACGCGGCAGCTTTTGCCGCTGCCGCGTTCGGCGAGGAACAGAATGTGGTCGATGGGCAGCTCGCCCGCCGTATCGGCCTTGTAATAGCCGTGGAAGGTACCGATCCCGTCGGCGTCGGGGCTCACCGCCATGCTGTCGACAAAGCCGCCGTCGATGAGGGTCTTATAGGCGACGGTGTTGTTTTTGCAGTTGAAGTCGCCTGTGATCACCGCGGGCAGACCGGGGGCGTACGCCGCCGCTTTTTCGAGCAGCAGCGCGGCGGACCGGTTCCGGCTGATCACCGAGAGGTGGTCCCAGTGGGAATTGAAGACGGCAAAGGAGAAGCCGCTTTTCTTTTCGGTGAGCACGGCCCATGAGCAGATGCGGTTGTAGCGGGACGCCCACGTGCGGGAGGGCTCCTCCGGCGTATCGGAGAACCAGAATGTGCCGCCCGTTTCCAGCGCATATTTTTCGGTCTTGTAAAAAACGGGTGAAAACTCGCCGGCGGTCTCCTCTTTGTCTCTGCCGCGGCCCACGAAGGCGTATTCCGGCATGGCGGCGGCAATGCGCTCCACCCAGTCGAGGTCCGCCTCCTGCAGGCAGAACACATCCGGCATGGCGTTCCTGAGGTTCGCGATCACCCCCGGCGCGCGCTTTTCGTGGCTGTGGATGAGATCGTCCACTACGTAGACGTTGTAGCTCATAACGGTCAGCGCATGGGGCTCTGCCCCCGCCGGCGGCGGCAGAGGCGTCTGCGCCGGGACCCCCGGCAGCAGACCGAACAGCGCAAGGAAGGCCGCGAACAGCTTTTGAAGGATCTGTACCATAAAGAAACCTCCTGTCTTTTCACAGGACCGTCCGCGCCGCGGACGGTCTCTTTTTCCGGATCGGTTTTTCTTATTATGCACAAAAAAGCCGGTTTTGTCAATGTTTATCCGCGGGATCTGCCGCTCCGGACCGGATCCCGCTTGACAGCCGGGCCGCTTCCGCTTAAAATAGAAAAAAAAACGGAGTGGATCCATATGCGTCTCACGCTGCTCTCCGGCTGCTTTCTGGCTCTCTTCTGCATAAGCGCCGGCATTCATCTCTTCCATTGCGGAAAAGGCTCTCCGAAAAGCGCCCGCACCAAGCCGCTTCTGATCTCCTCCCTCGCGCTGTTTTACCTCTTCGCGGCGGAGCCGGTCTCCTTTGTCCTATTCGCCGCGCTCCTCGCGAGCTGGGCAGGAGACGTGCTGCTGATGCCCAGCGGCAACAAATGGTTTGTCGCGGGCGGCGTCAGCTTTCTGATCAGCCACGTCCTCTTTGTGTTCGTCTATACGCCGCACGTCCTGTGGGACCGCGTGATCTGGCAGATCGCCGTCCCCGTATTCGTTCTTTATATCGCGGCGAGCGCCGGCGTGCTCCGCGCCATCCGGGGGAGCGCGCCGAAGCCCATGCGCGTCCCGCTGTTTTTGTACCTCACGGCGAACAGCGTGATGAACCTCTTTGCGCTTCTGATGCTTTTGAGCGCCCCCTCCGCCGGGGCGGCGCTGGCCTTTGCGGGCGCCGTCTGTTTTTTCATCTCCGACTGCGTTCTGTTTGAGTCGCGCTATCCGGGAAAGAAGGGCCGCCCCCCGAAAAGCGGCCTGATCATCATGCTCACCTACATCGCAGGGGAAGCGCTCATCGCCTTCGGCCTGCTGCTGATTTGAGGAGGAACGTCAATGGAACGTACTGCGCTGACCGGTTCCGTCCGCACGGAGCTGGAAGGAAAAGGCACGCTCAGCTTCGATTACGACCTCTCCCTGTTCGCCGCGCCCTCTTCCGTTTACAGCCACGCGCTCGCGCGGCTCGCCTGCCTGCTCGTCACCGCGGGCTACGACAGGGTAACGGAGGACCCGTCCGCCCGGGCGCGCACCGGCTTTCCGTATACCAAAAAAGGCCTTTCTGACCTGCTGGACGGAATGGGATTCACGAACGCGGAGATCAACCCGAAAGCGGAACGCGACGAGGAGACCTATTTTCTGGCCTACCGGGAGCTCCTGCTGAACGGCGAACGCTGCGATCTGTTCGTCTCGGCGTCGATCGGCTCCTATCAAAAAACGTGGTTCTCCAACTTCGACCCGCTCGGCGCGGACCGGGTCTGCAACGGCGGCAGAGGCTACGCCGGAGACGCGGAAAAGGGCGCGATCCATCTGGGCTTCGCGGACGCGCGCGATTACGTTTACACGCGCACACGCGATTTTATTCTCAGACACCGTACCGGCAAGCCCGTAAAGCTGCTGATCACGGGGCATTCCCGGGGGGCGGCGACCGCGGGGCTGCTGGCGGCGCGGGTCATTGCCGAGGGGGGCTTCGGCGACGGCGTCCCGATCGAACCGGACGATCTCTTTACCTATTGCTTCGCGTCGCCGAATTACGCCGATACCGCCCGGGTGGACGTGCGCGACCCGCGTTTTTCAAGGATCTTCAACGTCAATTCGCCGGAGGATTTTGTGACCGGGGTTTTCCCGAGGGCGTGCGGCTTCGGCCGGTACGGCGTAACGTATCTCTTTTTCGGCCCCGACAACCGCTCCCGCGCCGACTACGCGCGGGAAAAAGCGGTCATGACGTTTTATTTCTCCGAATACCGCCCCGCCCGCCCCTACGTCTCCTACAAAAACGGGAACCGGTCCGTCGGCGGCGTTTGGCGCGTGATGGCCGGCAGCATGGGAAAGATGGACGACTTCTACAACAAAAAGATGCGACTCTGCTTCCGCCGCTGTACGCCCTACGAGTATTTCAGGGATACGCTATGCTCCTTTGTCGGCGGCAGCGACTCCCCCGAGGACGACCGGCGGATCGAGAAGGCGCAGAAGCTGCTGATCGCAAGCGCGCTCGATACGGTCGGCACCAGCCGCGCGTACCGTAAGATCTCCGCGTTTTTTGTATTCAAGCAGGGACTGGCCGGCGCGACCGGCGGAAGGTTCGGCGCGGAATACTTCAACGACGCGCACATCAGCGAAACGTATCTCGCTTATATGATGTCCATGCGCGCGGAGCAGCTGATAAAAGAACCATGAATAAACAGAACCGGGCAACGGATAAAACGCGGCGCGCCGTCCCGAAGGCCCTGTCCTTTGCCGCAGCGCTGCCGTTCACGGCGGCGGCGGCGGTGTTTTTCCGCCGCGCGCCCTGGTTCGGCGCGGCGCTGATGCTGCTTTCGGCACGGGCGTTCGTTTCCGCCCGCCGGGAGCGAAGCCTGCCGGGAAGGATGTTCGCGGCCGCCCTGTTCTGCTGCGGGGCGTCCGCCAGCTTTATCAAGGGGTATTTCCCCGTGCTGCTCCTGTTTTCGATTTCGTTTCTCCTCGCCGCCGCTGGCCTCTTTGCCGGTCTTGCGAAGCCGCCGGAAGGGAAAGGGAAAAGCCGTGTTTTCGCGCGTCTGACAGCCGCTTTTCTCGTCTTTCTTTTCGCGCTGCCCGTTGCGCTCGGGTGGTTCCCGGATCCGCTGTTCCGCTATGGGATGCAGGAGGGCGTGATGGACCACGTCCCCGTCCCCGCGGATACGGTGCGGGAGGACGGCGTGCGCGTGATCACGGACGTCGAATACCCTTCTCTGTATCCGAACAACACCATGCTGCTCCTGCTTTCGCCCGAAAACCGGGGCACGCTCTTTTTCGTGCACGGCGGCGGCTTTGTGCTGGGGGACAAAAACGCGGCGTTCAACGCCTATTTCGCCAGGTGGCTCGCCGCGGGCTATAACGCGGTGTCGTTCGACTACGCCCTCGCGCCGCAGTACCGCGCGGAAGACCAGCTGACCCAATGCGGCGAGGCGCTGCGCTTCTTCATGGAACACGCGCCGGAGTGGGGCGTGGACCGGAACAGGATCGTACTGGTGGGGGAATCCGCCGGCGGCTGCCTTTCGGGGCTGCTGGCCGCGGCAAGCGTTTCGCCGGAGACCGCCCGCGCCCTCGGCCTGCCGACGGCGGCGGAATACGGCGCGCCGATCCGGGGCTGGATCTCGATCGGCGGGCTGGTCGACGCGCCGCGTTTCGGCGAGACGGACGACGACCTCGCCGCCTGGGCGTTCAATCTGATGGGAGTGAGCGCCTTCGGCAGCCCCGCCTACGCCGCCTCGGAAAAAGCCGAACGGTTTTCGGTCCTCAGACAGGCGACGGCGGCCTTTCCGCCCGCCTACCTCAGCGACGGGAACCGCGGCACCTTTACCGAACAGGGAAAGGACCTCGCGCGGAAGCTGCGGGCGCTCGGCGCGCGCGTCGAAACCAATTTTGTTCCCGCCGAAGCGGGCGTACGCGGGCACGTGTTCGAGCTGTACCCCGATACCGACCCGCTGGCGGCGGAAAACTTCGAAAGGACCCTCGCCTTTGTAAAGGAGATCCTGTCATAAAAAAAGATCCGTTCGAAAACGGTCGATCCGGGAGGTATGAAAATGAAAAAACTGACGGTATTGCTGTCGGTCCTGTGTCTCATGCTGTCGTTTGCCGGCTGCGGCGGGCAAACGAAAACGGGACCCGCGCCTGAGTCCTCGGACGCGGCCTCGGCGAACGAAACGGATCCCCGGGCGGCCGCCTCCCCCGAGGAGATCCGGGCGCGGGGCGTGCTGCGGGTCGGCACCGCCGGGGATTATCAGCCCATGTCGTATCTGGACCCCGAAAGCGGGGAATACGCGGGCTTTGACGCGGCGCTGGCGGAGGATCTCGCGAAAGACCTCGGCGTAAAGCTCGAATACGTAAAGACCTCGTGGCCGACGCTTATGGAGGATACCCTCGCCGGCAAATTCGATCTCGCCCTCTGCGGCGTCACCGTGACGGACGCGAGAAAGGAGCAGGCCCTGATGTCCGACGGGTACCTCGGCAACGGAAAAACCGTGCTCTGCCGCAAAGAGGACGCGGAGAAATACACGTCTCTTTCGGCGATCGACCGGCCGGAGGTGCGCGTCATGGAAAACCCGGGCGGGCTGAACGAGAAATTCGCCCGCGAAAACCTGCCGCACGCGACGCTCATCATCCACGACGTGAATCAGGAGATCCCGGGGCTCATCGCCGGGGGAGAAGCGGACGTGATGATCACGGAGATCATGGAGGCCGGCTACTA
>CADBOC010000337.1 GCA_902796175.1 Oscillospiraceae bacterium
AACGCTCGATCCGGGAAACCGATTTCGCTTACAATCAGGATGAAACCGGACGGATGGCGTTTCGCATGCAGCTCCCTCTCGGGCGAGAGCGCAGCGGCTTTCGCGCCTGCGTGGACGGGCAGATGGGCGGCGTGATCAAGACCTATCGGGAATGGAAGCTCAGCGGCGACGACGCATGGCTCCGAACGCTATGGCCCGCGGTAAAAAAGAGCCTCGAGTACGCGTGGAGCGAAGAGAATCCGGATCGCTGGGACAGAGACAGGGACGGCGTTCTGGAAGGACGGCAGCATCACACCCTCGACATGGAGCTGTTCGGTCCCTCGTCATGGCTGCAGGGCATGTACCTCACAGCTCTCAGGTGCGGCGCCGAGATGGCGCGACGCATGGGAGACGAGGACGCCGCGCGCGAATACGAGGCTCTGTTTCAAACAGGAAAAAAGTGGACCGACGAAAACCTTTTTAACGGGCGTTGGTACTGCCAGCGGATCGACCTGGAAAACAAAGCGCTCCTCTCGCCCTATCCGGACGCGGAAGGCGCATACTGGAACGCCGAATCGGGGGAGATCAAATACCAGATCGGCGAGGGATGCGAAATCGACCAGTGTCTCGCCCAGTGGCACGCGAATCTCTGCGGCGCCGGCAGTATCTTTGACAGAGATCAGCTCAGAACGGCGCTTCAGAGCATCTATCAAAACAATTTTCTGACAGATATGCGCAGACATTACAATACCTTCCGTCTGTTCGCGGTCAACGATGAAGCCGGCGCGATCATCTGCACGTTTCCCGACGGAGTGAGAAAGCCCGCGATCCCGATCCCCTACGCGCAGGAATCGATGCACGGCTTCGAATACGCACTCGCGGGGCTCATGATCTCGGAGGGTATGCTCGAAGAGGGCATGAATATCGTTCGGGCTGTACGGAACCGCTACCGTGGATACAACCGCAATCCGTTTAACGAGATCGAATGCGGTTCAAATTACGCGCGCAGTATGGCTTCCTTCGCCCTGCTGCCGATCTTTTCCGGCTTTCGGTTTGATCTGCCGAACGGGACGATCGGCTTTGCCCCCGTTCTTGAAGGAGACTACCGCGTGCCGTGGTTCGCCGCGGACGCCTGGGGCGAACTGATCAAAACCGAAGATACGACCGAGATAGACGTGTTTGAGGGACACATCTCTCTGAAGCGAATCCTGCTCCCCTACCTGACAGGCGTCAGGGGCGTTACGGTCGATGGCGCAGCGTGCGGCTTTACACTGCGGCCCGGGGAGCTGCTTCTCTCGGCCGACGTAAAGCAGAGCGTGCGGATCGCCCACGGCGGGATCCTGTGCCAATCATGTTAAAAAGCAAAGCGCAAGAGGTATGTGAATATGGTCCGTATTATGTTTATGGTCTTTAAGACCCTGTTTCTTTTTCTTTCGGTCCTCGGGCTCGGCAACGTCGGCTTCGCGCCGTTTACCGAAGCCGGCGATCTGACGGGTAACGTTACGCCCCCCGGCGATCAGTCGCTCTATCTTGACGTCGATGCGATCGATGAGGGCTGGGATACCTATCAGCCCGGCCGGGTATACGGCGGCTATCGCTACGGCCCCTCCATGCTCCTGAATGAAGACGGCAGCATCGATCTTTTCAGCGCGGCCAACGGCACCTTCGGTTTTTGGGACGTGATCACCTATTCCCGCCTGTATCAGGACGGCAGGGTCCGTACAAAAGAGAAAGTCGCGATCCAGCCTACGCCCGGCTCTGAGGACGCTCTCTCGAACTGCGATCCCGGCGTGATCAAATTCGGAGGGTACTATTACCTCGGATATACCTCTACCATGGATGAGCGCGGCGTCGACAACGACGTGTACGTTGCCCGCAGCAAAACGCCCGAAGGCCCCTATGAAAAATGGGACGGCTCCGGCTGGGGCGGCGACCCTGTGCCGCTGATTGACTGGCAGGGCGATCCTGATACCGGCGGCGCCATGGAACCCTCCTTCGTGCTGATGGGCGACACCCTCTACATCTATACCAACTGGAGCGGTCCCGTTCTGGTTTCGACCGCCGACGCGACAGATGAGAACTGGCCTGCGACAGTGGTCATGCACGGCGAAGCGATACCGGACGAATACGGCGAGATCGGCGACGTGGGAGATTCCAAGGATGTAAAGTATGTGGATGAATTCGGCAGATTCATTGCCGTTTGCACCACAAGACGTTTTTCGGACGACAGCTATGTTTCCGTCTGGGAATCCTTTGACGGACTCTCCTTCCGCCCCGCCGGTTTCGTAAAGAACAACACGGCGAAAAAGCTTCACAACTGCGGCATTTCCGGCAGAAGCGACGGACATATCTGCGCCGGCGATCCCGTATATCTCTCCTATGGCTACGGCCCGGGCTGGGGCACGTGGGCTACGCGCATGCACCGGGTAACGCTCTCACTCACCGATGCGCCGAATTTCGATCCCTCAACCGAAGATAACCTCGAGATCCCGGTGATCAGACACAACGAACGCGCGATCCCCGAGGTGATCACGATCGCCGCCGAAGAGCCTGTTATGAACGTTGAGAACACCGCGCACATTCAGATCTTCGCGTACGACTCCGATAATTTCAATTCGCCCATTCTGGCCGGGGTGAAATACAGCGGATACGATACCTCCCTCATACGGATCATCGGGAACAGCGTGATCGCCCTGGCGACAGGAACCACCCGTGTGACTGCCGAATGGAACGGCCATACCTGCAGTTTTGTCGTTAACGCGCAAAGAGGCTGACCGACGGACAAAACATACAGATCGTCTCAGACAACGAGCTGCTGAGGGCTGAACGGATCAAACCATCCGAATGTCCCGCCCCGGGGCGATCCCGTTTTCATTGTATGCGTCCACTTTCACGTAATACCGTATCCCGGCGGTCAGACAGCGGATCGTCGCGTTCGTTTCACCTATGACCTGCCAATGGGTATTCAGCTCGTTTTCATGGATCCCGAATCGGACCGTATAACCTTCCGCCCCCGATACGGGAGCCCAACTGACGCGCATCTCGCGTTCGTCCGTCCCGCGTACCGCCGTAAAGTCAGGCGCCTGCCGAGGCGCTTCGCCGTCCCCGAAGCCGAAAATCCTCAAGCCGCTCACCGCAAACCTTCCCCCGGCCGGGACCTTACCCCGGTTCGTAAGGCGTAAAAAGCGGATCGGTTTTCCCCCGCGATATTCCGAATAAATATGCGGAAGGGAGCTTGCATCCCGGCTTCGATCCTCAACCGTGAACCAGTTAATCCCGTCCGCTGAACCCTCAAGCAAATAACGGTAAGCAAAGCCGCTGCGGCGTCCCGAGAAGCGCAGCGCGTCCTGATCGGCGAAGTTGATCTGATACGCCCGCACGTCGCACAGTGTTCCGAGATCCATCTTCAGCCATTCTCCCCCGCCGCCTGTCAGGGCGCTCCACCACGTTTTCATGTTTTCATCTGCCGCGCACCGCGCGGCATGGGCTTCGTCAAGCTCGGAGGATGCCGTCGTATTTCTGCCGTAAGAGAGCAGATGCCATCCCGCGTCCGCTTCGTAAAACGGATCCGCCGTTTCATGGGGCAGCAGCATCGGATAATCCCCACGCACCGTATTGGTGTAGAAAAGACCGTCCCGGCCGATCTTTGCCGTAAAAAGGCACAGACGCCGTTCAAAGATATGATTCACGCCGATCGAGACGGTATCCATC
>CADBOC010000338.1 GCA_902796175.1 Oscillospiraceae bacterium
GAACACGGCAACAGAATGCCGGAGACCCCCTTCCCCTACGGCGAGCCCGGCGTGAACTTCGGCGAGCTGCCCCAAAGCTACGACGGCAGGACCGCCGGCTGCGTTACCCCCGTTAAGGATCAGATGAACGGCGGTCTGTGCTGGGCCTTCTCCTCAGTGGCGGCGCTGGAGGCCAACGCCGTGAAACAGGGGATCACGGATCTCGATTCGGCCAACTTTTCGGAGGCGCACACCGCCAACTTCGCGGAGCGCACGCTTACGACGGATTTCGAAGATCCCACCTACGGCTCGGGCGTTGACGCGGACGCCGAGACCATCTGGTTCTCGGGCGGCAACTATACGATGACGCGCGATTACTTCGCCCGCAGCGGCGCTGCGCCGGAGGCGAAATACCCGTATATCCCCGCTTTGAGCGCGACGACCGTATACGGCGACGACGTTCGCTACGACCGAGCCGTGGGGCTTGCGGGTACCCACGAGCTTTCGGCCTTTGACGCGGACCCCGAAACCGAACGCGACGAGATCAAAAAAGGCATTCTGCAGTACGGCGCGGCGGTGGTCTCCTACAAAAATGATACAAGCTGCTATCACGTTGTGCCCGGCAAATATTCAGCCTTCTACCGCGGGATCAAAAGCAGCACCAGCCATATGGTGACGGTGATCGGCTGGGACGACGCCTTCCCGGTGGAAAACTTCAGGGAAGGGACGCGCCCCCCCGCCCCCGGCGCGTGGCTCTGCAAGAACAGCTGGGGCGCAACGAGCTCCTGGACCGTGGACGGCTTTTTCTGGATCTCGTATGAAGAACCCTCCCTTACAGGTTTTGTGGCGTTTGAGGCCATGCCGGAAGAAAGCTACGATCACGCCTACCAGTACGACGCGGAGCAGACGGGCGTAAGATCCTGCGACGCGCCGGCCGCGGGGCTGGAAGCACCGATCTACGGGAACGTGTTCTTTGCCGAGCAGAATGAAACGCTCAGCCATGTCGGCTTTTATACCTCTCATCCGATGGAGCAGGTAAAGATCTTCATCTATACGGCGATGGCGGATTACTGGGTGCCCTTTTCCGGCGAGCTTGTCGCCACGGCCGAGGGGACCTTCCGTTACCCCGGCTACCACACGCTGCCGATCGAAGGCGTCAGCCTCTCCCGGGGCGCTGATTTTATGGTCGCCGCGGTAAACATCGCGGGGGACCGCGCGTATATGCCCTGCTCCACACACGGTTCTCCCTTTTTGCCCAGATCCGTCCAGTACAAAGAACAGACCGGCGAATGGGAACCGACCGATAACGGCAGCCGCTTCTGCCTGAAGGCCTTCACAGTAGACGCTGACGGCTGTCAGCATACGTGGAACGCGGGCGAAACGACTGATGCGGTTTGCTTTGAACACGGATACACGGTTTATACCTGTACCCGCTGCGGCAAAACGAAATACGGCGCTTATACGGCAATGACGCCGCACACCGAGGATCGGGTGAATTATGAGGTAGAGGAACCCTCCACCTGTATGGAAAACGGGATCATGCGCACCTACTGCAGCGTCTGCGGATTCCTTGTAAAGCGCTACTATATGCCGAAGGCCGATCACAGCTTTGACGCGGGCGTACTTGAGCCGGGCGAGACCTGTCTGACCGGCGGCACGCTGACAAAGGCCTGCGTTTACGGCTGCGGTACGACCGTTACCGAAACGCTTGCCCCGCAGCAGACCCACCTGAATCTGACGGTGCCCAACGCCGCCGCCGCCACCTGCGCGAAGCAGGGCTATACGGGCGATACCGTCTGCACGGTGTGCGGCGATACGACCCCCGGCAGCGCGATCGGTATGACCGAACACGCGTACCGGAATACCGGAATCGTGGAAGCCGCGTGTACAACGGGCGGTTATACGCTGCAGACCTGCGAAGTATGCGGCGCGACCCGCCGGACCGATGCGACGCCCGCCCTTGGGCACGATTACGCCTGGGTGACGGACGCGGAACCGGATTGCGGCGCCGCCGGCGCAAAGCACGAGGTCTGCAGCCGCTGCGGCGGCAGACGAAACGAAAATACGCCGATCGCGCCCACCGGCTGCCATACCTTCACCGCGAAGACCCTGAAGGACGAAGCGCTGAAGCAGGCCGCCTCCTGCGCCGCCCCCGCCGTATACTATTATTCCTGTTCGGTCTGCGGCGCGGTGGAGCGAGACGACGCGCACACCTTTGCCTCCGGCGTCGCTCCGGCGCATGATTGGCAGTGGGTCACGGATACCGCGCCCACCTGCGGCGCCCCCGGCGTAAAGCATGAGGAATGCGCCGTCTGCCATGAAACGCGGAACCTGAACACGGTGGCCGAGCCCACCGGCCGACACAGCTGGAACGGCGGCTCGGTCGCCCAAGCCCCAAGCTGTACGGCCGAAGGGAAACGGGTATTTACCTGCGCGGTATGCGGCGAGACGCGCACCGAAACGATCGCGAAAACGGCGCATGCCGACGGGAACGGCGACGGCGTATGCGATTCCTGCGGCGCGAACATGCCCGAGGCTGAGCGCTGCGGTTACTGCGGCGAAATCCATACAGGCGCCTTCGGCGGACTGATCGCGTTCTTCCACCGGATCGCGCAGTTCTTCCGCACGCTGTTCGTCAGATAAGCTTCCCCCCCCCCTGTAAGCGGCATAACAACGAAAAAGAACACACGCACGCAGGCGCGCCAATCGGTACGCCTGCGTGCCTTTCTGATGGTATCCGTATGTGACGTTTTCTTCACCGGCGCGTGACGTTTTTGTCACCGGAAAGTCACCGAAATGTCACCGAACTCCTTTACACTGTGGTAAAAACAGGAAA
>CADBOC010000339.1 GCA_902796175.1 Oscillospiraceae bacterium
CCCTGACTTCCCTGGCCTTCTCGCCAAAGATGGCCCGGAGCAGCCGCTCCTCCGCCGTCAGGTCGGTTTCTCCCTTGGGGGTGACCTTACCCACCAGGATGTCCCCGGCGCGGACCTCCGCGCCCACGCGGATGATGCCGTTTTCGTCCAGATCGCGCAGCGCGTCGTCGCCCACGTTCGGGATATCGCGGGTGATCTCTTCGGTTCCGAGCTTTGTCTCGCGCGCTTCGATCTCGTATTTTTCGATATGGATAGACGTATATACGTCGTTGCGGACCAGCTTTTCGTTGATCAGAACGGCGTCCTCGTAGTTATAGCCCTCCCAGGTCATAAAGCCGATGAGCGCGTTCTTGCCGAGAGAGATCTCGCCGTCGCTGGTAGCGGGGCCGTCGGCGATCACGTCGTCTTTTTCGACTCTGGCGCCGACCGTCACGATCGGGCGCTGGTTGATGCAGGTGCCCTGGTTCGAACGCATGAACTTGAGCAGCTCGTAGCGGTCCGTTTCGCCGGAATCGGTCTCCACCAGCACCTCGTTCGCCGTCACGCGCGTTACGGTGCCGGCGTTGCGGCACAGCACGCACACGCCGGAGTCGCAGGCGGATTTGTACTCCATGCCGGTGCCGACGAAGGGCGCTTCGGTTTTCAGAAGCGGCACGGCCTGGCGCTGCATGTTCGCGCCCATCAAGGCGCGGTTCGCGTCGTCGTTCTCAAGGAAGGGGATCATCGCCGTCGCGACCGAGACGACCATACGGGGAGAAACGTCCATATAATCGGCGTAGCGGGGCTCTACCTCCTGGAACTCGTCGCGGTGACGCACGATGACGCGTTCGTTTTTGAAATAGCCGTTCTCATCCAGCGGCTCGTTGGCGCCGGCGACGCGGTACTCATCCTCCACGTCGGCGGTCATGTATTCCACCTCGTCCGTCACGCGGCCGGTCTCTTTATCCACCCTGCGGAAGGGCGCCTCGATAAAGCCGTATTTGTTGATGCGCGCGAAGGTCGCGAGGTAGGAGATAAGCCCGATGTTCGGTCCTTCAGGGGATTCGATGGGGCACATTCTGCCGTAGTGCGTATAATGCACGTCGCGCACCTCGAATCCGGCGCGGTCTCTCGAAAGACCGCCGGGGCCGAGGGCTGAAAGACGGCGCTTGTTCGTAAGCTCCGCCAGCGGGTTCGTCTGGTCCATGAACTGAGACAGGGGCGAGGAGCCGAAGAACTCGCGCACCACCGCGATCACGGGGCGGACGTTGATGAGCTGCTGGGGGGTGATCTTATCTGTTTCCTGCGTATGGGTGGACATGCGCTCGCGGATGACGCGCTCCATGCGCGTAAAGCCGATGCGGAACTGGTTCTGCAGCAGCTCGCCTACGGAGCGCACGCGGCGGTTGCCGAGGTGGTCGATGTCGTCAAAGCTGCCGACGCCGTGGGCCGTGCAGTTCAGGTAGTTGATGGTGGAGAAGATATCCTGCTTTGTGATATGCTTCGGGATCAGCTCAAGAAGACGTTCGCCGATCATATCCTCAAGCGCCTCGCGGTCGTCGCCGCAGGCGTCGAGGATCTCGAAGAGGACGGAGGATACGACCTTTTCGATCACGCCCATCTCTTCGAGCTCGTCGGCGGTGAACATGGGCAGATACTCGGCGGCGTCCACCATGCCGTTCGCGATGATCTTGACGACCGTGCCTTCCGCATCCACGTAAGCGACGGTAACGCCGGCCTGCTCGATGACGTGCGCGAGGGCCTTATCCACCTTCTGCCCTGCTTCGGCCAGCACTTCGCCGGTGCGCTCGCTTACGATCGCCTCGGCCAGCACCTGCCCGCGCAGACGGTCGGCGATGCCGAGCTTTTTGTTGTATTTATAGCGGCCGACGCGCGAAAGATCGTAGCGGCGGTCGTCGAAGAACAGGCCCTCCAGGTGCGTCTTAGCCGTATCGTACGTGGGAGGCTCGCCGGGACGGAGCTTTTTATAGACCTCAAGCAGCGCCTCGCCCTGGTTGGCGGTGATATCCTTTTCGAGCGTGGCGGCGATGCGTTCGTCGTTGCCGAAGAACGCCAGGATCTCTTCGTTCGTGCTGAGCCCCAGCGCGCGGATAAAGGTGGTGATCGGAAGCTTTCTGTTCTTATCGATGCGCACGTAGAACACGTTCGTGGGATCCGTCTCGTATTCGAGCCACGCGCCGCGGTTCGGGATCACCGTTGTCGTGTACAGCTTTTTGCCCAGCTTATCGCGGGTCATATCGTAATAAACGCCGGGGGAACGCACGAGCTGCGAGATGATCACGCGCTCCGCGCCGTTGATGATAAACGTACCGCTGTCGGTCATGAGGGGGAAATCCCCCATGTAGATATCGTCGTTGATCTTGATCTCGCCGGTCTCCTTGTTGAGCAGACGGGCGGTCACGCGCAGGGCGGCGCTGTAGGTAGCGTCGCGTTCCTTGCACTCCTTGACCGAATACTTCGGTCTGGAGTCGATGCGGAAATCGAGAAAATCGAGCACAAGGTTGCCGGTATAATCCGCGATCTCGCCGGTATCCCTGAGCACCTCCCGCAATCCCGTCTCAAAAAACCAGCGGTATGAGTTTTTCTGTACCTCGATGAGATTCGGCATCTGCATGACCTCGTCGATCTTAGAGAAGCTCAGTCTGGTTTTTGTACCGACTTTTACAGGTTTCGTTTTCACCATAAGAAACATTTCACTCCGATCTTTTTTTATCCGTGAAAATAAAAAGACAAATCAAGCGCAAACGGCGTGCGGCCCCGTCCGCAAAAAAATTCCCTCTTGACAAAAGCGGCCGGTTTGCTTATAATGATTATCAACGGCACAATTCAAGTGATATTTGTATCGATGACAATTCAGTGTTCTATTATATAAAAGAAATCGGCGTTTGTCAATACCCAAAACGCCGATTTTTTATTTTTTTTGCGCAGCCGGCAGAGGAAGTCAGTCCTCCCCCTCCAGCAGAGCGTACAGAACGCTGCTCACCCGTTCGAACAGGGCTTCGTCCTCCACGGTCTCGTAGCGTTCCGCGCCGCCCGCAGGGTCTTCGCACAGGCGCAGTACAACGGGCGCGTCGTCGCCCGTCTCGAGCAGCGCCGCGTATTCGGCGCCGTCGACCACGGCCATCTCCAGAAATTCGAACCAGGCGCTGCGCCCGTCGGGCGATACAAGGCGGAACAGTTCCCCCTTTTCCTCCGTTTTTTGAAATACCATCAGGCAGACTTCCTTTTTTTACTGTATTGTAATCCGCCGCCCGCGGTTTGTCAAGCGAACGCCGCGCTGACGCGGATGTTCTCCACCTCCGGACCGCAGACGCTGCGTATGATATCGCTGATCTGCAGCACGGCTCCGTCGCCCAGCGTATTCTTCGTGACGACCACGTCCACGCCGTTCTCGCCGATTACGGCAAGGCAGTCGCCGCCGAGCGCCGCCGTGATCAGCGTTTCGAGATCCGTCTCCTGCCGGACCGCGATCTGCAGCCGGTCGAGCGACGCCTGCAGGGAGCGGCCCTCGTCGGAGGTCCCCTCCGCGTTCGCCATCACGGCTTTCAGCTCCTCGGCGGCCTCGGCGCGCCGCCGGTCGCGTTCCAGCTTCGCCTCGGCGAAGTAATCCGCTTCCTGAGCCCCCGTGTACTTTGCCTCTCCCGCGGCGGCGGTCTGAGTCGCTTCAGTCGGGGCGGCGCCCTCGGGGAACAGTTCGGTGCGCGTACCCGTATAATACCAGTTCACAAAGACGGCCAGCCCCAGCATCACGACCAGCGCCGCCAAAACGATGTGTCTTTTTTCAAGCAGCAAATGCATGTTTCTTCACTCCGTTCCTCTTGATTTTGGTTCATTTCATCGCGGTAATGTAGACGCGGTTCGGGGGGATCCCGAACGCGGCGCACAGCAGGGCGACCGCCTCCTTTCGCACCTGGGGATCCGCTCCGCCGCGGCAGCACACCGCCACGCCGCGCACCTCCGGCGCCAGAACGCAGCGGGCGAGCCCGTCCCTGCCGCCGCTCCCCGAGACCAGCACATATTCGCTTCGCTCGCTCTCCTCCCCCGCGTTTTTCACGGTGTTGCGCAGATAGACCGTGGATGAGAGATTGTCGAGCGTTACGGTCACCCGGGCGCTGCCCACTCCCTTCACCTCTGAAAGCAGCCGCTTTGCGCGCGCTTCGAGACGCGCTTCCGCGCGCCAGACGTCCGCAAGGCGCGCGCGGTCCGCGCCGTCCGTTTTATCCGAGCCGCCGGAAAAGAGCAGGATCAGCCCGCCGAGCAATCCGCACAAAAGGCAGAGGGCCAGCTTTTTATCCGCCAGCAACGCCCTGACCGCCGGTGGCAGCCGTTCCATCGTTTTGCATCACCTCCCATCCGGCCGGGATCCCGAACGCCTGCGAGAGCGCTTCGGTCAGCGCCGCGGCTCCGGCGAAGGGAAACGCGAACACAAGCGTGATCCGGTCTATATATACGTCCGTCCCGCCCTCGGTATGCACGGAAAGCCTGACCTCGCAGGGAACGTCCGTCCGCCCGGCGACGAACGCCTCTGCCTCTCGGCGCACGATCCCTGCGCCGGCCGACGCAACGGCGTCGAGCACCGGCGCGAGAGAGGCGCTCTCCGCTTCCCCGGCCGCCTCATCGGCGGCGGAGAACAGCGCCCCGGGCAGCGAAAACAGGGGCGAGAGCACCGCCAGCATGCAGAAGACCGCGAGCGCCCGCTTTGCCGTTCGCCCCGGCGCGCCGGCCGGCAGCAAAAACGCGTAGATCCCGGAAAAGACGGATACGTACAGCAGCAGCAGAGAAACCTGTCTGAGAGCCTCCGTTTCATCCCCCTCCTTTCAGGCGCAGCGTGAGCGCCAGCGCCGCGACGTAAAGAAACACGTTATATACGAGGATCGCCCCGAGCGTGGCCGTAACGCCGCCCAGCTGCGAGATCGCGCGCGAGAGACGGGTCTCCTCAAACAGCCCCGCCGCCGCTTCGAGACCCCACAGGCTGAGCCGCCACACAAGCAGCGAGACGAGAGCCGGCAGATTGACGGCGGCGACGGTCAGAATGCCGAGCAGCCCGACGCCCGTTTTGGTAACGCCGAGCCCCGACGCGACGGCGTTCAGCGCATCCCCCATCGCGCTGCCGACCGCCGGCACGGCGGTCCCGAGAAAGAACCGCGCGCACCGCCCGGCGACGCTGTCCCCCGCCTGCGCGAAAACGCTTCGCACGG
>CADBOC010000340.1 GCA_902796175.1 Oscillospiraceae bacterium
AAAAAACCGTTTATAGTATAGCAAAGGTATCCGATGGATGCAACTATTATCATAGCAGGTTTTTTTTCAAACGCAATAGCCGGGGAACCAAAGTGATTTTTGGAGCAACGAAAACGCGCGGGAGAAAACCGGCGGACGGGAAGCGTCAGCACGGCGCGTACCTGATAAACCGGGCGGGTTCCGGAAGCAGACGGCCGTAAGCGTCGATCCGCTTATCGGGAGAGATCACGGCGGGATCGGCCGAAGCGAGCCGTTCGGACGTAAGCGTGCCGTTCACGGGGCCCGTAACCGCGCCGAAGGACCGGGCGGAGACCTCCGCCCGGTTGCCGCCCGGCTCCCCGCTCGCGTTCGGCAGCACAACGGCCGGACCGGCGTATTCGCAGACGACGGCAGAGAGCGCGCCGGCCCCGCGCATCCTGAGCCGCATACCGGATCCGTATAAAAAACCCTCTGTTTTTTGTGAATTTTTCAGGCCGGTTATTCTTGTAAAATCCATATGATTATGCTAAACTGGAATTGTTAAACTATGTTTTCGGTGCGGGTTCATGCAGCCGAATATGTATTTCACTGGAGGGGATCGTATGCGAATCAACGCAAAAAAGCCGTTCGCGCTGCTGCTTTCGGCTCTGATGCTGCTCACGGCCATGAGCGCCGGTTTTGTGCCTCCCGCTTTTGCGGAGCCGAACGCCGGAAACGCGGACGCTTACTCCGTGACCTTCAACGCCAACGGCGGCGCGGGCGCGGACGTGACCGAAACGGTATATAACCGTCAGGCGGCGCAGCTGGAGGCAAACGCCTTTACAAGGACCGGCTACCGCTACATGGGCTGGAACACCGAGGCGGACGGCTCCGGCGTCGCCTACGCGGACGGCGCTTCGGTCACGAACCCGGTCGTTTCCTACCGGGCGCGGTACCTGCGCGTATACACCGCCGGCAACACGAGCAACGGCGACAACCACCTTGTGGAGCTGCAGGCGATCGATACCGAGGGCCGGAACGTGGCGCTGGGAAAGACCGGCAACGCCGGCACGGACGGCGCCGCCAATAACGTTGACGCGTGGGTTTCTTACAGCAATTACTACCAGGTGGACTTCGGCGCGCAATACGATATCAAAACCGTCAACCTCTGGCGGTACTGGTCTGATGGGCGGCAGTATCTCAACACCGTCGTCGTGCTTTCCGAAAACGGCGCCTTCGGCGAAAACGACCGCCTGGTTCTGTTCAACGCGGACAACACGAACCGCTTCGGCTTCGGCAACGGCGTCGATATGCGATACCCGGAATCCAAAACGGAATCTCCATGAGCGTGTCGGACGCGCGCCGCGCCAACACCTACGAAGCGCGGTATCTGCGCGTATACTTCGCCGGCAGCACCGCAAACAATTATAACCACCTCGCGGAGATCACGGCGTACGACGCGCGGGGCAAAAACGTGGCGCTGGGCAAAACCGGCAATCTCGTAACGGACGGGTCGGTGGCTTCGAGCCCTTATCTCGACATTGGCGAGGGCGCGGTATACTATCAGATCGACTTCGGCGCGGCGTATGATATCACGTCCATCGGCCTGTGGCGCTACTGGTCGGACGGGCGCACCTATTACGACACCGTGGTGGCGCTCTCTAAAAACGGCACCTTTGCCGAGGGCGACCGCTTTGTGGTGTTCAACGCCGACGATATCAACCGGTTCGGCTTCGGCTGCGGCGCGGATAAGGACTATCCGGAAACGGAAAAGGGCAAGGCGTTCTACGTGGGGAACGAAGCGAGGACCCTGCCCGCCTTCGACGCGCGCTACGTGCGCGTTTATCAGGCGGGAAGCAATGAAAACGCCGGACATCACATCGTTGAATTGCAGGTCACCGCCAACGGACAGAACGTGGCGCTCGGGAAGAGCGGCACGGCGGCAACCGACGGCGTCCTCAACACGTACAGCTATTTAGGCTTCGACGGGGCTGATTACTATCAGTTCGACCTGGGCGGGGTTCATCCCGTGACCTCCGTTTCGTATTGGGGTTATTGGGCAGACGGGCGCACATACAGGAATCTGGTGATAGCGCTTTCGAAAAACGGCACCTTTACGGGAGAGGACCTCTGCGTGGTCTGGAACGCGGACGGCGACAACCGCTTCGGCTTCGGCGCGGGGACCGATCCCACGTTCACGGAGACGAGCGCGGGCAAAACCTTCTGGGTATCGGAAAGCCCCAAAGGGCTGACAGCCTCCGCGAAAGCCCGTTACGTGCGGATCTATAACGGCGGCAGTTACAGGAACGACGACTCCGGGGCCGCTTATCAGTCGCATCTGATCGAGATTCAGGTTTTTGCCGGCGGCGACGTTAACCTCGCCTACGGCAAAACCGGGACCAGCGCGACCGACGGCAACCTGACAACCGGCAATCAATACAACTACGGATGGGGACACGGCAACCTCCCGAACTATGTGCAGGTGGATCTCGGCGGCGTTTACGACGTGACGGGCGTGAAGCTCTGGCAGTATTACGCCGATAACAGATCCTACCACAACAACGTAATCGTGCTTTCTGAAAACGGCACCTTTGCCGGGAACGACTATACCGTCATTTTTAATACAGACTACTGCAACATGCACGGCTTCGGCAGAGGCTACGACAACGAATACGTGGAGAGCATGGCGGGCAGGCTGTTCCCGGTGAAAAACGTCTACGCGCCCTCCACCGGCAATAAAACGCTTTATGCGCAGTGGGTCCCGAACGCCTATGCCGTCAGCTTTGACGATAATTCCGGCGGCACGGCCACCGGTTCCACCGCGCCCATTGCCGCGACCTACGACGTGGACGCGGACCTGACAGCGAACGGTTTCTCTCGCTTCGGCTATACCTTTGCCGGCTGGGCGGAAACCGCGGACGGAGACGTTGTTTACTCCGACGGCGAGACCGTGAAAAACCTGACCGCCGAGCACAACGGCAGCGTGACGCTCTTTGCGAAGTGGGACGCGGACCCCTATACGATGACCCTTGACGTGAACGGCGGCGACGCGATCGCGCCCATTGATTATACAGTTGAAAGCACGGCTTCCATCCCGCAGCCAAACCGCGACGGCTACGACTTTACGGGATGGACGGCCACCGCGGCGGAAAAGAGCTGGACCGAAGGCGAAGCCTACGCCGTGGGCACGCCCCTTGGCGGAAAGATCGGCAACGTGACCCTGAGAGCCGGCTGGGCCGTCCGCTACGATACGCCCTACACCGTGAACCATTATTACATGAACGCGGACGGCAGCTATCCCGCAACACCCCTTTCGCAGACTCTGATGGGCGAAACGGATACCGCAGCCGGAGCTGCCGGCCTCATTATGGAGACCGGGCATTATATCCTTGACGCGGCTGCGAGCGACGACGCCGTCACGATCATCGGAGACGGCAGCGCGGCAATCAACCTCTATTATCGGCGCGGCACGAATACCGTGTTGTTCAAGAACGCCGCCGGCGAAACCGCGCAGACCGATACGCTTTATTACGGCGCGGTTCCGGCATATACCGGCGCAACGCCCGCCCTTGCAGCCACCGGCGAGAATACCTACACCTTCCTCGGCTGGACGGCGAACGCTGCTGCCGAGCCCGGCTCGGATGCAGCTTATTATGCGGCAGACGCCCTCCCGCCCGTCACTGCGGACGTGACCTACTATCCCTACTTCGGCGCGGCTGTCAACAGCTACGATATCACGTTTACCGTAGACGGCGTCGATACGGTTCTGTCGTTCCCCTACGGCGCGTTTCCCGCCTTTAACGGCGTGCCGGAAAAGGCGGCGGATGCCCACGCGTTTTACACCTTTACAGGCTGGTCCCCCGCGATCGCGCCGGTAACCGGAAACACGGCCTATACCGCGCAGTTTGACGAAACGGTCAAATCCTACCCCGTGTTTGTGAACGCGGGAGAAGGCAGCGAAGTGAGCATCGCCTCGCAGATGGCGGCGCACGATACCGTGGTAAACTTTACCGTAACCGTGGCGGAGGGCTACGAACCCGATACGCTGGTCGTCACCGCCAACGGCGCGGATATCTCAGCGCTCGGCGTTGATCAGGGCAACGGCGCATACGCCTATTCCTTGCGGGTGTTGACCGACACCACGATCAACGTGGCGGATCTCGCGAAAACCTCCGTAAACATTACCTTTAACGTGGAAGGCGACGAAACAGCGGCCCTCACGCCCTACGGCGAGATCCCGGCGTTCCCCGGCACGCCCGCAAAGGCCTCCACCGCGCAGTTCAGCTACACCTTCAGCGGTTGGAACGCCCCGCTTGCGCCCGCTACGGAAGCGGCGGAATACACCGCGCTGTTTGACGAGGTCCTTCGTTCTTACAGGATTTCCTTCGTAACGCCCGACGGCACAAATCATATTTCTGTACCCTACGGCGAAACGCCCGTTCCCGGCTTCACACCGGCAAAAGCGGCGGACGCAGCCAACACCTACACGTTCGCGGGCTGGAGCCCGGAAGCCGACGGCGAAGCGGCAGCCCTTGCGGCTGTGAACGGCGACGCGACCTATCATGCGATATTCACAGCCGCGCCCATCCCTGCGACGGAATATCTGGTTGCCGTCAATCCCGGCGCCGGTTCCGCGATCAGCAACGTGACCGGCCTTTACGAAGCGGGCACGGAGCTGCGCTTCACCGTGACTGTGGAGGAGGGCTATGATCCCGAAAACCTTACCGTGATCGTGAACGGTACGGCTGCCGTGAACCCCACGCCGGAAAACGGAGCGTATATCTATACCGTCACGGTAAACGAGGATCTTGCCATCACGGTTGCAGGCCTCAGCAAATACACCTATACCGTCAGGTTCATCGTGGAAGGCGTTGAAACCGAAAAGACGGTCGTCTACGGCGAAACGCCCGACTTCGGCTCGATTCCCGTCAAAGCGAAGGACGACGCAAACTTCTACGCCTTCTCCGGCTGGGATCCTGTAATCGTCCCGGCGACTGCGGACGCCGCCTATACCGCGCAGTTTGAGGCGACGCCCATCCCGGCGCATGAGCACGACTTTGCGACCCTTGTCCGCACCGTTGCCGCCACCTGCGTGAGCGCGGGCTACGACGAATACATCTGCGTCTGCGGCCATACGCAGCAGAAGAACGTGACCGCCCCAGCGGAAAACAACCACGCGAAAGATCCCATCCTTGTGGGCAAACGCGATGCAACCGAAACGGAAGACGGTTACTCCGGCGACCTGATCTGCCCCGCCTGCGGCAAGACGATCGCCGCCGGCCATGTGGAGCCCAAGACCGCCGTCCCGCACGTCCACGATTTCGCCACCCTCGTGAGCCACGCGGACGCCACCTGCGCCGCGAAAGCCTGTGACGTCTACGCCTGCGCCTGCGGCGAAACGCGGAAGACGGAAAGCGGCGAAGTCAACCCCGATAACCACGCCGCCGAACCCATGACCGTGGGCAAGCGCGACGCCACGACCGAAAGCTACGGTTATACCGGCGACGTGATCTGCCCCGCCTGCGACAAAGTGCTCTCCGTCGGCGAAGTGATCGAAAAGCTTGTCACCCCGCACGTCCACAGCTTTGATACCGTGATCGAGACGGGTGAAGCAACCTGTATCGCAAAAGCCTATATTGTGAAGCAGTGCG
>CADBOC010000341.1 GCA_902796175.1 Oscillospiraceae bacterium
CTGCGCTGATAGCTCAGTTGGATAGAGTAACTGGCTACGAACCAGTAGGTCGGGGGTTCGAGTCCCTTTCAGCGCGCCACATACAACCGTGTTCCGTTTCGGAGCGCGGTTGTTTTTCTTTTTTTCCTGCCGTTTCACCTTCTCCGTGCGGGCCGAAGGTTCATTTTTTTCAAAAAATGCTTTGCTTTTTAAACAGCGGCATGCTATGATAAAGATACCTCAAACAAACACGATAAAGGAGTGCTGTAAAATGTTCCGATCCGTTTTCAAATCCCTGATCGCGTTTTTCCTCACCTTCACCTCCCTGTTCTCGGGCTTCGGCGCGGGCAAGGCAAAGAAAGAGCTCGATCTCAGCAGATTCGATCTGGTCTGGAGCGACGAATTTGACGGCGACGCCCTTGATACAAACAAGTGGGCCTACGAATGGTGGGTCACCGAGCGCAAGGGCGGCTACTGGCATGAGGACATGGTGGACGTAAAAGACGGAAACCTTGTGATCAAAGCCCAGTACATCGACCATCCCCTTGAAAACCGCTACTACGAAAAGTGGCACGACCAGATCGACTTCAAGCCCTACAAGGCGGGCTGGTACACGGGGCAGGTCGTGAGCCGCGGCAAATACGAGCAGTGCTACGGCTACTTTGAGGTGCGCTGCATCCTGCCCGCCGCCACCGGCATGTGGAGCGCGTTCTGGATGATGAACGAGGGCGTTTACAACGTAGACGGCTCCGGCAAAGACGGCACCGAGGTGGACGTGTTCGAATCCTTCTACTACAAAGACTATAAAACCGGCGGCGATTACATCTCAACCGGCCTGCACTACGACGGCTACGACCCCGCGACCCACTCGGGCGTGGCGCTCGGCAAGCACTATCTGCACAACGACCCGTACAAAGAATACAACACCTACGGCGTAGAATGGAACAAGGACGAATACATCTTCTACATCAACGGCAAAGAGACCTGCCGCACCTCCGCCGGCGGCGTATCGCAAAACCCCGAATACCTGCTGCTGAGCTGCGAATTCGCGGGCGAAAACGGCGTGCAGAGCTCCGACCGGCACGGTACGGGCAAAATAAGCCTTACGCCCGCCGAAAACTGGCCCGCCGAATTCAAGGTGGATTACGTCCGCTGCTACCAGTATAAAGAAATGCCCTGAGCGTAACGGAGGATAAAACTGTGAAACGCTTCAAAAAATCGCTCTCTCTTCTGCTTGCGGCGGCGCTGGTCTTCACCTGCTGCCTGCCCGCTCTGGCCGCCGCCCCCGATACCTTTACGATCACCTCCCCTTACGACGCGGTCGATTGGGATACCTGGGGCGCGTACAAATTTCAGCCGCACTGCCACACGAACGCCAGCGACGGCTACCCCACCATCCACGAATTCGTGCAGAACCACTACGACCTCGACTACGATATCGTAGCTTTAACGGACCACGGCACGTTGAACCGCGGCTGGAACCGCCAGCCGGATCTGGTTCCGCTGATCCGCCTTGTAAAACGCGAACGCACGCAGCTCGCGGAGATCGAGCCGCTGACGGACGCGGAGTATAACGCCGTTCTCACCGGCGCGGCCGAAAGCCCCACCCGCACCCACGAAAACGGCATGCTGGACGTGCCGCTGGGCGTTGAGCTGAACATGGCGACCCCCTTCGCAGACTGCCACCTGACCGGCTACTGGAGCGAATACGGCCAGGGCCTTGCCGGCGTATTCGGCGATTACGAGACCCCGAGCCGCGGCGTGAAGGAGGCGGGCGGCGTATCGATGCTCTCGCACGTCGGCGAATACGTTTACCCCGATAAAGACAGCGAGGACCACGTAGGGCAGAAGATCGACGAATACTACGTGAACAAATTCGCGCGGATCTTCCTCGATAATCCCGGCTCCTCCGTCGGCATGGGCATCAATTCCGCCACCGACGCGCACACCCGCTGCGACCGCATCCTCTATGACCAGATCCTGCAGAAGACCATCCCGAACGGCGTTGTGCCCTGGGGCTTCTGCTTTGCCGATTCGCATTCGCTGCACACCGAAAACGACGCGTACACCATGCTGATGATGGAAGACCTGACGCTGGACGACACGCGGGGGGCCATGGTGAACGGCACGGCGTTCGCGGTATCGCACTACTCTCTCGGTTATGAGCTCAACGGCATGCAGGAGATGCCCGGCTACAGCGACGATTTAAAGCTCTGGGACGACGAAGGCTACTATTTCTGCAACGATACCCCCATGGTGACCCGCATCGAAACCGACGGCGCCGCCGGCACGATCAAAGTGGAGGGCAAATACTTCGACCGCATCACATGGGTATCGAACTGCAACGTGATCCTCAGAGAAGAGAACATCGAAAACGGCACGGCGACGCTGGATCTAGGCGACCCCGCGCTGCTCGACCGCCCCGAGCTCTATGTGCGCTTCTACCTCACCGGCCCCTACGGCATCTGCTATTCGCAGCCCTTTACGATCCTGCGCGAAGGCGAAACACTCACCCCCGTGGAAGTCCCCGAAACGCACGATATCTCCACGAGACTCCGCGCCCTCGTCACGGCGCTCGACTGGCTGAACTTCAAGTGGAATCCCATCGTATGGATCTTCAAGTATTTCGCGCTGGGCTACGACCCGCTCCGTCAGGCAGTTGAGAGCCTCAGGAACGTGGGAAAACAGTGCTGAGCCCGCGATCGCGTATTGACGAACGGCGCGAAATGTGCTATAATAAATTTTTGTAAAACCATACACTGCAATCTGAAAGGAAGACGCCTATGTCCGGACATTCCAAGTGGAGCACCATCAAAAGAAAGAAAGAAAAAACCGATAACGCGCGCGCGAAGGTCTTTACCAAGATCGGCCGCGAGATCGCCGTCGCGGTGAAACAGGGCGGGCCGGACCCCGCCGGCAACTCCAAGCTCAAGGACGTGATCGCGAAGGCGAAAGCCGCGAACGTGCCGAACGACAACATTGAGCGCATCATCAAAAAGGCGGCCGGCGACGGTTCCTCCGCCAATTATGAAGAGATCATTTACGAGGGCTACGGCCCTGCCGGCGTCGCTGTTGTTGTGGAGGCCCTGACCGATAACCGCAACCGCACCGCGGGCGATGTGCGCCACTATTTCGACAAGTACGGCGGCAACATGGGCCAGCAGGGCAGCGTGATGTTCATGTTCACCCGTACGGGCGTTGTGCTTGTGGACGGAGAGGACGTGGACGAGGACGCGCTGATCGAAACGGCGCTTGAAGCCGGCGCGGAGGACGTGATCGCGGACGACGGCGTGTTCGACGTGCGCACCGGCGTGCACGACGTGGCGGACGTAGCCGACGCGCTGACGGCCGCCGGCTACACCGTGGTGAGCGCCCAGGCGGAATACGTGCCCGCCACCTATACCAGGCTCGAGGGCGACGATATCACCCGCATGGGCAAAATGCTTGAGATGTTCGAGGAAAACGACGACATTCAGGCCGTATGGCACAACTGGGAAAACGAAGACGACTACGAATAAACCGAACGGAAAGGGCGGCGCGGGCGCGGCGGTATCGTACCGGCGCATTCCGTGCCGCATGGTTTTGTTATGCACTTTTTTACGGATCCCGTTGAAGTAAAATTCACGGCGCTCGATCACATCTTTCACGTCTCCTCCGTATTCTGCGAGCTGGACCTGCCCTTTCTCGCTTCCCCGCTCACCATCCGCTGGTACGGTGTGATCATCGCCTTCGGCCTCGCCCTCGCGGTGCTGCTCGGCGGCAGGCTCGCCTATAAATGGAAGATCGACATCTACAAAATGATCGACGTGCTGATCTACGGCGCCTTCGGCGGCATCATCGGCGCAAGGCTGTACTACGTCGCCTGCGAATGGGGCTATTACAGCGCGAACCCCTCCGAGATCTTCAAGATCTGGCACGGGGGGCTCGCGATCTACGGCGGGCTGATCGGGGGACTGATCTGCGCCTTTGCGGTGTGCGTCGTTGAAAAGATCAACATTCTGAATCTGCTGGATCTCTGCTCCATGAGCTTTCTGATCGGCCAGGGGATCGGCCGCTGGGGCAACTTCGCGAATCAGGAGGCGTTCGGCGTCAACACCGACCTGCCCTGGGGCATGTACTCCTCCCGTACAGCCGCTTATCTGCAGGAGCTGGTACAATCGGGCACAGAGCTTGCCGTGGACCCCGCAAAGCCCGTTCACCCCACCTTTTTGTACGAATCCGTCTGGTGTCTGCTGGGCGCGGCGCTGCTCTATCTCTACTACCGTAAATTCCGCAAATTCAGCGGCCAGCTTTTTCTGCTCTACGGCGTCTGGTACGGCACGGAGCGCGCGATCGTAGAGGGGCTTCGCACCGATTCGCTGTACATCGCGGGCACCGCGATCCGTACCTCGCAGCTGCTGAGCGTGGTGCTGGTAGCGGTCAGCGCGATCCTCTTCGCCGTGTTCACGGTAAAATACACCATGCATCCGAAGCCGATCGAAGGGATAGACTATTACAAAGAGATCCCCCTCTACCGCTTTAAGCGAAAGGCCGCCGAGGCAGAAAAGCAGGCCGTCCTCTTCACCGAAAAGGCGGAAAAGGCCGAAGCGGCAGGAAAAGACCGGCAGGCGCAGGCGTTCCGCAAAAAAGCGGAGCGTTTCACCGCCGTTCAGAAAGAGAACGAGGAAAAAGCCCGTCTGGACGACGAAAAGCGAGCCGCTCGAAAGGCGGCGAAGCAGAACGCCGGGCAGACGGACGCTCAGACCGGAACCGAGGGCGGCGAAGACGCCTGATCCGCAAAGGAGGGGGCTTTTGCCCCCTCTTTTTTTTGAAAGGAACGGCTATGGATATTTTTTCTGTGATCAGGCTGATCTGCGGACTTACCTTCTTTTTGTTCGGCATGAAGGTGATGAGCGGGGATCTTGAAAAGCTCGCGGGCGGCAGGCTTGAGACCGTACTCAAGCGCGTCACGTCCCGCCCCCTTCTCAGCATTCTGATGGGGCTTGTGATAACGGTCGCCATGCAGTCCTCCTCCGCCGTAGCGGTGATGCTCGTGGGCCTTGTGAATTCCGGCATCATGGCGTTTTCGCAGACGGTATACGTACTCTTCGGCGCAAACATCGGCACCACGCTCACCTCGTGGCTCCTCGCCCTTTCGGGTATTCAGGGAGACGCGGTGTGGATCCGGATGCTGAAACCCGAAAACTTTTCGCCGATCCTCGCCTTTTTCGGGATCCTGTTCGTATTGTTCTCAAAAAAAGAAAAACGCAAAAGCGTCGGCACGGTGCTGGTCGGCTTTTCCGTACTGATGATCGGTATGGTGTTCATGACGCAGGCGGTGAGCCCCCTGGCCGAGGACGAACGCTTTACCGCCCTGACGGTGCGCTTCAACAATCCCCTCTTCGGTCTGCTGCTCGGCACGGTCGTGACAGCCGTGCTGCAGTCCTCCGCCGCCAGCATCGGCATTCTGCAGGCGCTCTCGCTTTCGGGCGCGATCCCCATCTCCACGGCCGCGCCCATCGTCATGGGGCAGAACATCGGCACCTGCATCACGGGCGTGCTCTCCGGCATCGGCTCCTCAAACGAAGCAAAGCGCGTGCCGCTCGTTCACACGCTGATCAAGACCCTCGGCGCGGCGATCTGCCTTTCCGTCTTTGTCGCGGTACGCCTGCTTTTCCGCCCGCCGCTGCTTGAAACGGCGGCTACACCATGGGGGATCGCCGTGATCCACTCCGCCTACAACGTGATCACCACGCTGGCGCTGCTGCCTTTCTCAAAGGCCCTCGCCCGCCTGACCGAACGCATGCTGCCCGATAAAAAGAAAACGGGCGAAGCCGAACCGGTCTACGCGCCGGACGAGCGTCTGCTTTATGCGCCCGCCGTCGCGGTACGCGAGAGCGAAGAGATCACCAAAAGAATGGGCGCGCTCGCGCAAAGCATGCTCACTCTGATCCTGACAAACCTGACAAAAGCAGACGACAAAACGGAAAACGAGCTGCAGACGAACGAAAAACGGCTCGACGCCTACGAGGACGCGCTCGACACCTACCTCGTACGCCTCTCCCCCTTCGCGGTATCCGAGAGCGATTCCCGCAAGATCACGCGCATGCTCCACGCAATCGGCGATTTTGAACGCCTGGGCGACCACGCGATCAACCTGCTGCACGCGGCGAAAGAGATCCGCAAAAAAGACCTCGTCTTCTCTTCGGAAGCCGAAGCGGACCTCGCCGTGCTCACCGGGGCGCTGACGGAGATCCTGAACGAAACGATCGACTGTTACCGATCGAACGACCGGGAACGCGCCAAACTTGTGGAGCCGCTCGAGCAGGTGATCGACGGGCTCGTGGACAAGGCCCGCGTCCGCCACATCCGGCGGCTGCGGGAAAGCGGCTGCACGGTTGAAGCCGGCGTCGTCTACGGCGAGATCCTGACGAATCTGGAGCGCGTCTCCGACCACTGCTCAAACGTCGCCGCCGCGATCATAGAGGGGGGGCAGAAGGAATACGATACGCACCGCTACTTAAACGCCGTCAAGCACTCAGACCCGGCGTTCCGGGAGACCTACCGCCGGTATGAAGAGCGGTATCAGCTTATGTAACGCGCAAACAAAAACGCGCAAACAAAAAAAGGCGCTCCTCCCCCGCGGCCCGGTTCCGGAGCCGAGGGGGAGGAGCTTTTCCGTTCGCATTCTTCCGATCCGGCGCGGCTGCGGGATCAGCGCACCTCGAACACGCCGTCGTTCATCGCGAACTCAAGCAGGAACTGATAGACCGCGTCCTCTCTCGAAGCGAAATCACAGTCGCGCGCATAGATCCCGAGCGCCGTTTCTTCGTCCATATCGCCGCGGGGCAGGCTGCGCGGGTCGCGGCCGTCCAGATAATACGCGACCATCTGCGCGCCGTTCAGGCCGTTTCGCTCCGGCACGCCCCTGCAGGCGTAGTACGCGTTCCAAAGCTCGCCGGTATCCTCGATCTCCACCGGCACGCTCTCGCATTCCACGATCACATAATGCAGCCTGCCGTCGGGGCAGCGGCGCACAAAGTGGTTCCACTCCATATACCAGCAGATACTTCCGTCCGGCAGCGTAAACGAGGTCGCTTCCGCCGGGAAGCTCTCCGCCGGCACCGCCGCCTCGGCTGTGTACTGCTGCTCGAACCGCGCGTCAAGCTCCCCCGCGCGCACGCGCTGCGCGATTTTATCAAATACCGGCATCGCCGCCGCCTGCAGCTCGTCGAGAGTCAGGAGGCGCACGTCGGGGGATCTCCACATGTCGCGCCTGTCGAGATATTCATCCAGACAGTAGATCTTACCGGCTCGGAGCTGAAAGCTGTTTTCCCACTTGTTGTCGCCGATATAAGCCTCTACGCCGGAGGCCGCGGATTCGGCGCCCTTCTCAAGCAGATGATCGGACCATGCATAATCCGCCTCGGTGCTGAAGCAGGGGTTTTCCTCCATATACTTCGCAGCGGCGTCCGCGTCCGCCAGTGCGGGATCCAGCGCCAGCGGGAAGGAGCATGCAAGGCCCTTCCAGCTTTCGGTAAACACGGGGTCGCCGTTCTCATCCATACGGATGATCTCCTGCGTCGCGACAAAATTGCCGATCACCGAGATCGTAAGATCCCTGTCCGCAAAGGGCAGGCAATTCGTTACGTCGCAGGCAAGGTACAAAACGGTATCGCCGTCGTAGAACGTAAAGCGGGATTCGAACATGCCGGGATTCGGCGCGTAGCCCTTCATGGATACGATATAGCCGAAATCCGAGGCGTTCGCGCGCTCCGGATCCAGCACGCGCGTACCGTCCTCCCGTACGATCGAGAAAACGGCGTAGGTCCGCTCATAGCCGATGATCTCGCGCTCATCCACGCCGTTGATAAAAGACTGCCGCATGGATTCGCCCTTGACGAGCGCCTCAAAGGTCACGGTAAAGCCGGCGCTGTTCGCCGTTTTGTTGCGGATCTTCACCTGCGCGCCGTCCGCGCGGCCCTCGTCGATCACCGTGGTGATATAGGGCGAAGACAGCTCCAGCGCCTCCTCAAGCCCCTTCGGCAGCAGGAACCGGTACGCGGCCGCCGCCGAAACGGAGAACACGACCGCGAGAACGGCGGCGATCAGCACGGCGCGGCGGTATACGCGCGGGCGGCGAACCCGAACAGATCCGCCCGCCTCCGCCGCGCGGGTCACAAGCGCGTCGTCCGCTTCGCCCAGGATCTCAAACAGCTTACGGTTATTCATACAAAAAGCCCTCCTTTTTCAGATATGCGCGAAGTTTTTTGCGGGTGCGCGAGAGGATCAGCCTTACATGCGCCTCTTTCACACCGAATCGCCCCGCGATCGACGGCGTGGATTCCGCGTAGAAGTAACGCAGGATGAATACGTCGCAGTCCCGCGGCTCGAGCGCCCTTAAGAAGGCGTTCACGCCGGCTTTGAGTTCTTCGTTCAGATACGCCTCCTCCGGTCCCTCGCGGTCCGGCAAGACCTCCGAGAGCTCCTCAAGCAGTACAGGCGCCGTTCCCCCGCCCCGCTTTTCGGCGGTCAGGCTTTTGTACCGGTCGATCGCCGTGCTGCGCGCGGTCTTCGCGACGTAGGCCCTCAGATCCCGCGGCGTCGCGGGCGGAATGCTCCGCCACAGCTTCAGCCATACGTCGTTTACGCATTCCTCCGCGTCCTCCGCGCGGCCGAGTATGTTCCCGGCGATTGCAAGGCAGTACGCGCCGAAGCGGTCCTCCAGCGCTTTCAGAGCCGCCTCATCCCGTTCGGCCAGCATACGCAGGATCGTCTCATCCTCCATTCCGACACCCCTTTCCGAAAGGTCCTTTCACTCATAAAGACGCGATCTATGCGCTTTGTGTATCCCGGCAGGGTTCAAAAAGCCAAAAAAAACCGTCTGCCTCTCATACACGGGGGGCAGGCGGCTTGTCTTATGTTCACGGATAACAGGATCCCGGCCGTCCGTTCAGATCCGCGGCAACGCGGTCGACGCTTTCGGATGAAACGCCCTGCTCTTACGGAGCGGACTCGGCCGGAGGCGTTTCAGGGGTCCGATCCGCAGGGGGAACGTCGCCGTCTTCATTCAGGCGCGCTTCCCGGCGCCTGAGGCGCGGCACGACCGTTTCACGGTAGAGGATCACAAAAATCGCGGCAAAGGGGATCGCAAGCAGAATGCCGGCCATACCGGCGACCTTGCCGCCCAGAACGATCAAAACCAGCGTCCATACGCCGGGGATGCCGAGGCTCCCCTTGAACAGGCGGGGCTTGATCACCATGCCGTCAAGGCTCTGCAGCACGCAGCTGAAGATAAAATAGATCAGCGCCTGCACCGGGCTTTCAAGGATCAGAAAGAAGATGCTGATCACGGAGCCGATCATGGGGCCGAAGGTCGGGATCACGTTCGTGATCGCGACGATGGCGGCGATCAGCGGCGCGTAGGGCATACCCATGACCAGCGCGAAGATCAGCGTAGCCACGCCCACGATCAAAGCGTCCAGCACCGTGCAGCCGACGTAACGGATAAATACGCGGTGGCAGTTGGAGAGCAGCTCGTTGTCGCGTTCGATCCGGTTTTTACGGATCACGGCCGTGCGGATCTGTTTCAGCGCGCGCAGGATCCCGTCCTTCGCGATCAGAAAACAAAAACCGAACATGATGCCGAAGGCAAAATTCGAGACGCTCGTCCCGACGTTGCCGAGCGTGGAGAGGATCGTTTTCGCGTTATCCTTCACCAGCGCGACTAACTTTTGCAGACCTTCGTCCAGCAGGCTCTCCACGTTCGACAGATCCACCGCGATGTGGTGTTCCGTTAAAAAGACGGAGACCTTCGTTACAAGATCTTTCAGCTTACCGGTGTAATCGCCCCAGTTCGCCACCAGCTTTGAGATGCTCTGCACCAGAGAGGGGATGAGCGCCAGCAGCAGCAGAGCCAGCAGCCCCACCACGCACAGCAGCGTGACCATCACGCCCCAGAACTGGCGTGAGCGCTCTTTGCTCAGTTTCCGGAACAGGTGCCGCTCAAAGAACTCCGACACAGGATCGAAGAGGTACGCGACGACGATACCGGTAAAAACCGGCGAAAGCCATTTCAGCACCGTATTCAGCCCGTCCAAAAACACCTTGATGTTGCTCAGGAACAAAAACAGCAGCACGGCGGCGCACGCCGCAAAGGTGTACGCAGCCCACGGCCGATCGAGTTGATTCTTAAAATGTTTCATACGATCCTCCGGCGCTGTACAATAAGCGCGTCACGGTTCACAGACGGAGCACGGTTTATATCCCTTTTCGATGCAGGAAGCGCGTGTACCGCTGTACGTTTTTTTGTTTTTCGGGAGCGTCTGCTCGGCGCTGGGGCAATCCGGTTTATGAAATACCATCGTATTGGTATTCAGGATATAGGTCTTTTTGCCGGACCCGCCCTTTGCCATGAAAAAGATCAGCGCCCCTGCCAGCAGGGCGGCGACCGCGGCAGCCGCGATCAGGTAAACGCGTTTGTTTTTCTTTTTTTCTCTTTTCGCGGCAGGGGCTTGTTCGGTCGGCGCCGGGTCGCTCTTCATCAGATCGCAGATGCGGTCAAGCACCGAATCAAAGAAAGAGACAGACGCCTCTACCCCCTGCATGGTTCTGAGCGCGTCGATATCCTGCGGCAGCGTTTTCGGGAACGCAAAGCCGCGCATCATCACCGGTATGACCGTTTTGCCCTTTCTGAGCGCGTAGGATATCTCGAGGCGCACCCAGTCGTCGGGATCCGCGCAGCGGTCCAGGGAATCCGGCGGCAGGATCACGAGCACGTCCGTACAGCGGTCGATCGCGTCGTAGATCTGTTCGTTGAACTTGCCCGAACGCATGGATTCCAAATCAAAGAACACGTTATAGCCGCGCGCGGCCAGACGGTCCGCGATGCGTCCGGCAAGATCCGCGCCGCCGTCCCGGCGGTAGCTGATAAAAACCTGGTAATCCTTCATGGGAGCCGTCCTCTCTCTTTTGTTTCAGAGTCGTTTACGCCGCGCCGTGGTTGCGGATCTGCCGCTGCTCAAAGCTGCCGTCCGGCCGGATCAGCAGCTCGGTGCAGCCCTGCAGCCACTCGCTCTCCGGCGCGTTTCGGCGGGAAAGCATGGTATAGGAGCCGTAGCCGGAGGGCTCGATGTAGCTGAGCAGCACGCCCCGGTACGACACGCCGAAGGTATTGAGGTGGTCGTGCCCGCAGAACACGGTTTTGGTCGTATCGGCGGCAACGATCGCGTCGAACAGCCCCGAATCAAAGCCGGAGCAGCAGACGTTCTCATTCTTTTCACCGTAAAGAAGCCCGTTTCCCTCGTCGAGGGCGGTCTGCATCTGCGGCAGCGGAATATGAACGAGGACCGTTGAAACGCAATGCCCGAAGCGGTCGCGGATCGATTCCGCTTTCCCGCTGTACCACTGAACCTGGTCTTCCCTTACGCCGTCGTAATAATCCTCGGCGGGGTCAAGACCGTACTGTTCTTTGAGCGCTTCGCTCATCTCGTCGTAGGTATCCATAAAGAAGAAGGTATGGATCAGCTTTCCGTTCTCGCCGAAAAGGTTCAGCGCGTAGTTGCAGTCGCCGCTCACTTCGGGGAGCCCGGCCTGCATCAGGCAGTGCGGGTAGGAAGAGAAGATCGAGACCATGTCGTCCCTGTGAATGGAAAGGGCGTTGTCGCCCTCATGGTTGCCGATGGTGCCGGCCCAGTATACGCCGAGCTTCTCAAAGATCTGCGCCAGCTGATGCGCCCGGTAGCGGTTAAAGGCGGAGGTCACGTTATCCCCGCCGAGGAGCACCAGATCCGGTTTTTCATTCTGAATGTTCTCCACCAGACGGCGTACCGTTTCGTAAGAGGTCTTGTTCTTACCGTCCAGATGCAGGTCGGTGAACATCAGGACCTTAAAGGAGCCGTCCGAAGTTTTTCGGATGCTCACCTCGTCGGGCCCCTGCGCCGTGATCTCGACGGCGCTGCCGACGGCCGCGATCCGCCGGATGGGGTAATTGAGCGGATGCGGCAGAAAACACCATACGGTCACGGCGGCGGCCAGAAGCACGGCGGCGGCAGAGAGAAGAATGATGCGGGTCCTGTTTTTCATGTCGTCAGCTACCTCCTTGCTTTTATTGCAGAACAATGCGTTCGATCACGGTACGGGTCAGGCAGGTACCGTCCTCCGGTCCGCCGCAGCAATAGGATAAGAGCAGCGTATCCGCGTCCGTGAAAAACGCCGCGGGGTAACAGTAGCCCCGATCGGGCTCCTCCCCCAGCACGGTATAAGAAGAAAAACGGAAACCGTCAGCGCTTACCGCCATCACGAAGGGCGTGCGCCCCGCGCTGATCCACGGCCCGTTCTCCGGCAGCCGCCCGTTGAAATTCGGCGTCGGGTTCCAGAACGCGAAGACCCTGCCGGAAAAAGGATCCCGGGTCAGAAGCATCGGGGAATCGGGCGACGTAAAGCGGGAGGCGTCCGGCACGGACCAGCGTACGCCGCCGTCAAACGAAACGCTCTCATACTGAAAACAGCGGTCCGTGCGAAAATACAGATACAGACTGCCGTCGGGCAGTTGGAGCACGCCCGGTTCCTGCAGGCCGGTCTCGGAACGTCCGCGCCGCGGCAGACGAAAGACGCGCGGCAGCCTCCGCCAGCCCTGCCCGTCGGGGTCTCCGACATAGAGCAGACTTTCTGCGTAATAAGCCGCGTCAGGCGTACCGTCCGGTCGTCTGACAACGCGGTGACGCGCGGCGGGCACAAGCACGCGGCCGTCGGAAAGCGTCTGAACGCGGGCGTTGTTCACCACATAATACACGCCGTCTTCCCGCGGGATCACGCACAGGGCTTCCCCGAAGCGGGTCTCATCCGCCCCCAAGGCCTTACGCATATAATAAGCGGAGCACGGCGGATATTTGCACAGATAAAACAACGCGAGCTCCCCGTTCGGCAGCCGGGCCAGCGACGGGCTCATCACGTTTTCCGCCCCGTGCGCGGCGGCGCTGACCAGGGGAGCAGGCAGCGGCTCAAATGACAGGCCCCCGTCGCGCGAGATCAGCCCCGCGATCTCGCAGGGGGAATCGTCCTCCCCAACGTCTCCCCTGTAACGGCTGTAAGCAAAGAGAAGAGAGCCATCCCGCAGTCGTGCAAAGCACCCCTCGCTGTTGCGTGGATTGTCCGCGCCGCGGGAAAGCTCGCAGACCGTCCGACGCGAACAAAACCGGGGCGCCCCCGTTACCACTCGGCCTTAACCGGCAGCTCGGGTTCGTATACGGGCATCAGTCTGAGCTTAAAGAGGTTGCGCTTATGCATCGCGTCGATCTTCGCTTTGGTCTCGCCGTCTTCGATCTCGCCGGTGCGGATATAGCGGTCGAGCGCCGCGTAGGTAAAGCCGAGGTTATCCTCATCCGTTTTGCCGCACAGCCCGTCGATCGGGGGCTTATCCACCAGAACGGCGGGCAGCCCCAGCGCGCGGCCGATCTGCTTCACCTCATCCACGGTAAAGCGGGAGCAGGGGCTGAAATCCCCCACGCTGTCGCCGTAGCGGGTGGAATAGCCGACCCAATCCTCCGAAAGGTTGCAGGTATTCGCCACGCGGCCGTTGTTGCTCTGCGACACCGCGTAAAGCGTCGCCATGCGGATGCGCGCGGGCAGGTTCGTGCGGCTCATCTCGCTGAGACCGAACGGAATGGCGTTCGTAACGCCGTCTACCGCGTCCTTGATGTTGACAACGAAATGACGGATGCCGAGGTGCTTCACGAGCAGCTCGGCCATATCGATATCGTGCTGCACGCCGCAGGGCATCAGTACGCCGATCACACGGTCCGCCCCCAGCGCCTTCACAAGCAGCGCCGCCACAACGGAGCTGTCTTTGCCGCCGGAAACACCGAGCACCGCGTTGCAGCCGGGGCCGTTCTCCTCAAAAAACGCGCGGATCCAATCCACGCACCCGTCGATCGCCTTCTGTACCTGGAACATCGCTCTATCCTCCTGAAATACAATGTTATTATAGTATTATACAGCCGAATCAAACGGAAAGCAATCCGTTTTGTCAAGAAAAAGAAAAAAACAGCCTTTTTACGGGCTGTTTTCAAAGGTTGATCCAGCGTTCCCGCGGGCGAAGACGCAAAAGACGGATCACGCTTCGGCGGATTTCTTTTTCATGGGGCTGAGCGCCAGCGATACGAACAGGCAGATCATGCCCGCGACGCCGAACGCGACGGCAAGCAGAAAACCGCGGTCGTAGTGCATGGGCACGACCTCTCCGTTTACCGTCTCGTTGATCACAAAGTTCATGATCTGCGCGGCAACGGCGGCGGCGCCCCAGAACACGCCGCCGGAATAGATGGCGTTGATGCGGTTCATCTCACGCTGGCCGAAAAGAGCGGGCGTGATCACGGGGCAGATATTCAGGATCATGGCGCCGGTCACGCACAGCACGCTGCAGACGATCGCGAACCAGAACGCGTTCGGGTCTTTGAACGCAAAGCCGAAGAGCAGACAGCCGACGGCAAGGGGAACGCCCGCGAAAAGGATCAAGCCCTTTACGCCGATCTTGTTCACGATCGCGCCGCCGAACAGAACGAAGACGATCCCCACGAACTGCATGATGCCCTGCATGGAATTCGCCCGGTTCTCCTCCATGCCGATCACCTTCAGGAAGGTGGGCAGATGCCCGCAGAGGCCCTGATACATAACGGTCATGAAAAAGATCCCGAAAAACACGAGCCAGAACGAGGGCGTTTTCAGCGCGGCGGACATCGTAAGCCCGGGCAGCGGCTGCGCCTCCCCCGCGGCGCCCGCCGACGCGGCGGGATCCGTCTTCGGCGTTTTGGGGATGATGAAAAACGCGATGAGGTTGCACAGCACGACAACGGCGCCGATCACAAGGTACGCGTTTCTCCAGTTGTTGCCGACAAGGGGCACAAGGCCGGGCGAAAAGGAGAACACCGCCGCGCCGAGCGAGGCGGAAGCGAGCACCGTACCGATCACGGCTGACGCCTTGCTGCCGTATTCGGCAAAATACGGCGTGATCACGTTCACGCCCATCGCGTGGGTACCGAGGCTGAGCACAAGGCCGCCGAATACCGAAGCGAGGATCAGCACCGTATAATTCGGCGCGGATGCGTAGGCGACACAGTAGACGGCGCCGAGCGCGGCGCACAGCGGAAAGATCATACGGGGCGACAGCTTCTTCATCAGCGGCCCCATGAGAAACGAGGAACAGATGAACGACATCGAGCAGCCGACGGTGATGGGCAGCAGCATCACGGCGTATGCCTCGGGCCACTCGCCGATGAGGGTCTTCAGAAAAACGGTAAATGTCGAGTTCATGCCCATGTTCGCGAACAGGGCGATACAGGCGCCGATCACGGCTCTTTTTGCAGACGTACTCATAAACACGCTCCTTTGATCAAAATACCGATTGTTAACAAACAATTAACACATTCCGGCGGATTTGTCAAGCGACAAACGAAAGCAAAACGATTGATTTACAACAGTTTTTCGGCGTCTGTCGGGAAATTTTCAAAAAAAAACGAAAGGTTAAAATTGTGTAAAAAACGTGTGAAATTTGTTATAAATCCGGCTTATTTGTATTGACAATTCCGAAATCCATCATATAATATTAACAGATTCTTCATATTTTCAGCACATAGTTTTCGCATCTTCTCGCGAAACTACCGAATATTTATAACATATTTATGCATATGCAAACGGACAAGCATGCAGAAATAGAGGTGCGTTTTTTTGAATCAAAACAGGCTTCTGATCAAACCGGAGGCGGTGGAATCGTTCACGACTCTCTATGAGATCATGACGCACGCGCGGGATACCTACCCCACGCAGACCGCCTACCGGCAGCCGGAGGGCAAAGAGGAAGAGCAGACCGTGACCTTCGCCGGCTTCGCCTCGATGGTGGAATCCCTCCGCGCCGCGCTTATCAACCGCGGCTTTGGGGGCAAACACATCGCGCTTTTCGGCGAGGCCTCCATCGAATGGATCGCGGTCTACGTCGCGGTCGTCAGCGGCGTTGGCGTATGCGTGCCGATCGACAAAGAGCTGCCGCCCGAAACGATCGTGACGCAGATGAATTTTTCGGATTCCGAGCTCGTCTTCTGTTCCGCGAGGGGCTTAAGAAAGCTGCAGAAATGCCTGCCCGACTGCCCCGCCGTAAACGACGCCGTCGTCATGCGCAAAAACGCCGTCTCCGCCGTGCCGGGGGCCGAGCGCGTGTGTACGCTCGCGGATCTGATCGCAGAAGGCGAGGCGCTGCTCAAAGAAAAAGGCTCTGCCGCCCTCCCGGCCGTGATCGACCCCGACGCGCTGGCCGTGATCATCTTTACCTCTGGCACAACGGGCGCGAACAAGGGCGTTATGCTCTCGAACCGCAACGTGATGGGGACGCTGCGCGGCTGCGCAAGGCTGCTGCACTACCCCGAGACCAGCATCTCGGTGCTGCCGGTGAACCATTCCTACGAGCTGCACGCCCACCTGATGAGCTGCATGTACTGCGGCACAACGGTGAGTCTCAACGACGATCTGAAGCACATGCTCAGGAATCTGGAGCGCTTCGCCCCTGAGATGAGCTGTATGGTGCCGCTGATGCTCGATCTGATCGTGCGGCGCATGAAAAAGCAGATCGCCGAAAAGGGGCTCGAAAAGACCTTCGCCAGAACGGTGAAGCTCTCGAACGCCCTGCTGAAAACAGGCGTCGATCTGCGCAGAAGGCTTTTTAAGGATCTGCTGGCACCGCTGGGCGGGAATCTGCGCATGATCATCTGCGGCGGCGCGGCGCTCAGTCAGGAGACCATCGACTTTCTGAAAAATATCGGCATTCAGGTTTACAACGGTTACGGCATCACCGAATGCGCCCCCGTGGCGGCGGTGAACCCCAGCGCAGGAACGCGCCGCTTTTCCGTCGGCTACGTGCTGCCCACGATGGAGGTCCGCATACAGGATCCCGACGCCGGCGGCAACGGCGAGATACAGGTGCGCGGCGACAACGTGATGCTCGGCTACTACAAAGCGCCGGCGGATACGGCGCAGGTCTTCACCGAAGACGGCTGGTTCCGCACCGGCGACATCGGCAGGATCGACCGCGACGGCTATCTCTACATCAGCGGCCGGCTCAAGAACCTGATCATTCTGCCCAACGGCAAAAATATCTGTCCCGAAGAGCTGGAAGAGGCTCTGATGAAGCGCATCCCTTATATAAAGGAATGCGTCGTGATGGCGGACGACGCGAACACCGGGCTTTACGCCGTGTGTTATCTGGACCCCGATTTCCGCGCCTCGCACGGTCTTGCGGACGAGGCGGCCGCGAAAGCCTTCATGCAGGCGGATTTCAACGCCTACAACAGCTCCGAGCCGGGCTTTAAGCGCCTGACGGATTTCAGCATCCGGGATACGGAATTCGAAAAAAGCACCACGCATAAGATCCAGCGGTTCAAGATCGCCGGAGTGAATCAAAAAAAGGAGGCTCAGACCCATGTTTGACCAGGTACGCGAAATCATGCTTAATTATGTGGACGTGCGTGAAGACGAGATCACGCCCGAGACCCGCTTTCTGGCGGATCTGCAGATGAACTCGCTCGACATCATGACAATGGTCGGCGAAATGGAGGATACCTTCGGCGTTACGATCGAGACCGAGGACCTGAACGATATCTTTACCGTGCAGGACCTGCTCGACTACCTCGCCGAGATCATGTAAAGGAGAACGATTATGAAAGAGCGCGAATACTTCCGGCTTTCTTCCGACCAGGAGGCCCTGTACATCTACGTATACGGCGCCCCGCGCGCACTGCTGAACATGCCCGCCCGCGTGGACTTTGAAGAGCCCATCGACGAGGAAAAGGCGCTTGAGGCGATGCGCCTCACCGTAACGCGCCTGCCCTTCTGCACCATCCGCCTCAACGAGTATGAAGAGGATAAGTTCCGCCAGTATTATTCCGACGAAGCCCCCGAGGGCATTGAGCTCATCGATTTCTCCGACAAAACGGAGGAGGACGTGGAGGAGGAGCTGCTGGACCTCGCCCGTTCGCCGCTGCCCAACAACTACAACGACGTGCAGCTCTACACGGCCAAGCTCTTCCGCCGCCCGAGCGGCCTTGATACGCTCTTCTTCAACGGCTACCACATGATCATGGATTCCGTGGGGCTTATCACCGTGATCACCTATTTCTTCCGCGTGTATCAGGCGCTCGTGGACGGGACCGAGCTGCCCGCCCCCGGCATCGGCCCCGAAAAGCACATCGAGCAATCGTGGAAATACATGGAATCGAAGCGCTGGCAGGCGGATATCGACTGGTGGCGCGCAAAGTTCGACAAGCCCCCGGTGTTCTCCTCCATGAATCCCAAGCCCAGCCCCGAATACGTTGAGGGGACAAACTATGGGCTTCCGCTGCGTCCGGACCAGTATCTCTGCACCAGCATGCCCATGCTGATCCCGGCCGAAACGGTGGAACAGATCAACGCCGCGGCGGCCGCGAACAACATGAGCCCGCAGATCTATTACGCCCTGGGCCTTCGCACCTGGCTTTATAAAATGAGCGGATCGGAGGATATCTGCTTCGATACCACCGCCTCCCGCCGCAGCGCCCTCTATGAGCGCGACTGCGGCATGACGGTCGCCCACCAGCTCGTCTGGCGCTCCGATATCCCGGGCAGCGCGACGTTCAAGGAGGGCCTGCGTCAGTTAGATATCAGCCAGAAAGAAATGTACCGCCACACGGGCGTGGAGCTTCGCAACTTTCTGCCCTACGCGAACGAAAAGCACGGCTACCCGGAGGACGCGATCTTCCGCGGCCTGGTATTCACCTATCAGCCCTATTTCAGCACCAAAGGCCTGAATCTGAAATTCCGCGCGGACCATGTGAACACGGGCTACGCGTTCCAGCCGCTGTATCTGAACCTGATGCCACACGACGCCTCCGGCGATCTGTACGCCGACTACATCTACTCCCACAACTACCTCGACGGAGAAAACCTCAAACGCTTCCACGCGTTCTGGATCCGCTTCATCCTTGCCGGCATCGCCGACCCGGAAAAAACGATCGACGCGCTGGCGGAAGAAA
>CADBOC010000342.1 GCA_902796175.1 Oscillospiraceae bacterium
CAAAAACCGGCTGAATCTGACTAAACCTGACAAAAGCAAAAAAGCCCCGGAATCCCTTACGTATCAACGGTTTTGTTGATATTTCAGAATTCCGGGGCTTTTACCTTTTGATGCGGGCAACAGGACTCGAACCTGCACGGATCTCTCCATTGGAACCTAAATCCAACGTGTCTGCCAATTTCACCATGCCCGCGAATACACGGATACCGCCTGCAGGCGGTGACGACGCCGGGAGGTATGCCGCAGAAAGTATTATACACCGCCTTGACAGGGATTTGCAAGCTTTTTATGAACAAAAAAAGCTTTTCTCTTCCGGGCGTATGTGCTATAATGGAAACGCTTTTATACTTCAATGAGAGGTGATGCGCTTTGCGGGCAAGAGAGCTTCGGGCGGCTTTCATGAAAACGCTGCCCGTGATGGCGGGCTATATCGTACTTGGAACAGGCTTCGGTATCCTGATGCACAGCGCCGGCTACGGCGTGTTGTGGTCGTTTGCCATGAGCTTGTTTGTTTTCGCGGGGTCCATGCAGTTTGTGGCGGTGGGGCTCCTGACCGGCGGAGCCTCCGTTTTAACGGCTGCCGTCGCGACCCTCACTGTGAACGCGCGGCATCTATTTTACAGCGTTTCAATGATCGACCGCTACCGGGACGCGGGGATCTACAAACCCTATCTGATCTTCGCGCTGACGGATGAGACCTACTCCCTTCTCTCGGAGGGCGAAGCACCGGAGGGAACAGACGCGAACCGCTACCGCTTTCTGGTCTCCCTGTTCAACCACTGCTGGTGGGTGACGGGGAGCGTGCTCGGCAGTCTTGTCGGCGCGGCGCTCCCCTTTTCGACCGAAGGGATCGAATTCTCCATGACGGCGCTGTTTGTCGCGTCCTTCACCGAGCAGTGGCTGACGCACAAGGACAAGGTTCCCGCGATCACGGGCGTGCTGTGCACGGCCGCAAGTCTTCTGCTCTTCGGAAAAGATCATTTTCTGATCCCGGCGATGCTCGCCATCGCGCTGGTTCTGACGCTGACGCGCAGACGAAGGGAGGCGGCGTTATGAGAGCCGTGATCCTGATCGCCGTGACGGCGGCGGTGACCGCCGCGCTGCGGTTTCTTCCCTTTATTGTTTTTCGCAAACATACGCCCGCTTTTATCACCTACCTCGGCAAGGTCCTGCCGCCCGCCCTTATCGGCATGCTGGTGATCTACTGCTTCAAAGACGTCGGCTTCACTTCAGCCCCCTTCGGCCTGCCGGAGCTTATCGCGGCGGCGGCCGTCGTCGGGCTTCAGATTTGGAAACGCAACGCCGTTTTAAGCATTCTGACCGCTACGGTCCTCTATATGATCCTGATCCGGATCTGAAGCGCCGGCGTACCAGCGCCCGAAGCGCCGCGCGGGGCCGCACCGATCCCGGCTGCGGCGCGGATCAAAAAATACTTTTCATCCCCTCCGCGATGTGATATAATACTTGCGGATCATTTTTTTGAAAAGGAGACCTGTATGTACCAGAAGCGCGCAAGTCACTCGTTTTGCGACCTGCACACCCATTCCCAATATTCAGACGGCTCCCTCACCCCGGCAGAGCTGATCGCCGGAGCCGGGGAGATCGGACTTTCCGCCCTCGCGTTGACCGACCACAACACGACCGCGGGGCTTCCCGCGCTTTTCTCGGCGGCCGAACACAGCGCCGTTACGCCCGTTGCGGGCTGTGAGTTTTCCACAGACAGCCTTTACGGAGAGCTGCACGTCGTGGGGCTTTTTCTGCCACACAACGAGTGGGACGCGATCGAAACACGCCTTGCGGCGACGCAGGCGCAAAAAGCGGAAAACAACCGCGATCTGCTGCGCCGTCTCCGGGCGGCGGGGTATGAGATCACGGAAGCCGAGACGCGGCAGAAGACGAACGGCGGAGAATTCAACCGCGCCCACGTCGCCGCCGTGCTGACCGAAAAAGGGTATACAAAAAGCGTGAAAGAGGCGTTCAAAACGCTGCTCAGAGAGGGCGCGGGCTTCTATCGGAGGATCAAACGCCCGGACATGTTCGAGACCGTGGAATACATCCGTTCGGTCGGCGGCGTGAGCGTACTGGCGCATCCGTTTCTAAACCTGACGCCGGAGCAGCTCGAAACCTTTCTGCCGCAGGCGGCAAAAAGGGGACTTGACGCGATGGAGACGCGCTATTCCGATTTTACCGCCGATCAGACGCGCCTTGCCGAAACGCTTGCGGAACGGTTCTCTCTGCTGCAGAGCGGCGGATCCGATTTTCACGGAGAAGCAAAGCCCGGCATACACATCGGCGTCGGCAGGGGGGAACTGTGTGTGCCAAACGCGTTTTTTGAAGCCCTCGCCGAGCTTGCGGGCAAAAGACGCTGAACAAACTCCGGAAAGGAAGCATTGGTATGAAAAAATGGATCTCAGCTCTCGCTGCCGGTCTTGTGCTGCTCAGTTCGGCAGGCTGTTCCTTCTCAGACAGCCGGACCGCCGTCGGCTCGGAGGGCCGGACCGCAGCGGCGACTGTCGAAGAAAAAACAAAAAAAGAGACCGAACCGCGGCAGACCGGCGACCGGCAGACAGACGCCTTATCCGCCGCGGAAGATACGACCGCCGCAGAAGCTTCGCACATCACGCTTGACGACATCCGTACCGCGCCGAAGGCCGGCTGGGAATCAGCCCCCTCCGACCGTCTCTACAGACCCGAAGAAGCGCTCTTTGTGGATCAATACCCCGCGTATGTGTTCTGCATCGACGTTGAGGTCCAGGACTACGTTAAAATGCGGCTCGGGCCCAGCAAAAACCGTTTTAACACCGCCGGCGTACAGCTTGACAATTACACGCCCGTGACCGTCGAGACGAGATCCCTGAACGGATGGACGCTCTGCTATTATGAGGGAACGGAAGGGTGGATCCGCACCGATTTTCTGTTCGACAGCACCGACGCGATCGACCGCTTTCTGGGGATCTCTGACAGCGGTCTGCAAAACACGGAATATGCGTGCGCGGGGCTCTACATTTCACACGCGACCGGAGAGTATGCGGGTGAGCCTTTGAATATGCGCGACGGCCCCGCGCGGTCTTATGACCTGATCAAACAGGTGCCTGATTACGGCGTGGTAAGGATCACGGAGGCAACGCCCGTGATCGACGGCTGGGTATTCGTGGAAGAGCTGGATACAGACGAGCCCGGCTGGCCCGTCATTGCGTCGGAGTACGTACTCTATAAGTATCTGCAGGACGGAGACGGGATCGGCGACAAGCCTGTACTTTATCTCTATCCCGAAAAGACGGCGGATGTGGACGTTTGCCTGAAGCTGGCAGACGGCGTTCATTTTTCCTGTACCTACCCCGCCTACAGGGACGGCTGGCGCGTGACAGCCGAACCGGACGGCATGCTGACGGACCGCGACACCGGAAAAACCTATACCTGCCTGTACTGGGAACTGTTCGGAAAAGCCGATTACCGCTTCGACGCGGGCTTTGTCGTCAAGGGCTCTGATACGGCCGATTTTCTTGAGAAGACCCTGACGCAGATCGGGCTTTCCGCCAGAGAGCGGAACGAGTTCATCGTATACTGGCTGCCCCGTATGCAGAACAACGCGTACAATCTGATCTCCTTCCAGACGGAAGCCTACACGTCGCTGGCGCAGCTTGAGATCGCCCCCGCACCGGACAGTCTTCTGCGCGTCTTTATGGCCTACCGCCCGCTGAACGCCCCCGTTGAAGTACCGCCGCAGCGCTTTGAAGCGTTTGTACGCACAGGTTTTACCGCCGTTGAATGGGGCGGCGCCGAGGTGCGCTGACCGAAGCGGCCGACCCTGCCGAAATATTCCGATTACCGTAGAGGAGGAACCCTTTTCATGTTCAAGGATCTTGTAAGATTCAGCCGCAGCTACCGCGGCTACGATGAGAGCAAACGGTTTACCCGCGAGGAGCTTGCGGAATTTGCCGACGCCGCGCGGTTCGCGCCTTCGAGCGTCAATATGCAGCCGTTCTGCTATTATCTCGCATACACGGATGAACAGCTCGCGAAGATCCAGCCCTTAACGGGCTGGGCGCGCGCGCTGCCGGAAAAACATCTGCCCTACCCCGGCCACAGACCGACCGCTTTTATCGTGATATGTCAGAATACCGAGTGGCAGGCGGATACCGGCCGCTTTCAGCGGGACGTGGGGATCGCAGCGCAGACCATGCTGCTGGCGGCCGCCGAACAGAAGCTCGGCGGCATCATGATCGGCAACTTCAGTCCCGAAAAGCTTTCGTCGGCGCTGGAGCTGCCCGCGAACCTTGTGCCGGAGCTGATCGTGGCGTTCGGCAAACCGGATGAAACGGTCGTGCTTACCGAAGCTGCCCCCGGCGAGAGCTTAAAGTATTACCGGGATGAAAACGACGTCCATTATGTACCCAAGCGCCGTCTGGAGGACGTGATCCTCTGACGTCTCCTGCATTCCGACGGGCGGCCCGCGGGACTTGGCAGCGGGATCAGCTTTATCGTGAACAGGGATAAGACCGCGATCGTGAACGCCCTGCCATTCGACCCTCTGCCGCACGAAGAACGGCGACGCGCGCCGTCAATAATAATAATGGGGCGAAACATCAGCCCCCCCCTGCTGAAAAGAGGATCCCCGGACGTCTGACCGTTCAGGGATCCTCTTTTTTTGATCCGGATATGCGGATCTCAGCATCAGCTCTATTCTTCGGCCTGTTCCGAGGTCGTCTGCTCCGCAGGCTGCTCGGTCTGAACGGGCGAGGTCGGGGACGGCCGCTCGGCCGGGGGCGCCAGCACGTCGGCGATGGAGGTATCCGTCATAAAGGTGTCGCAGTTATACAGATAGAGCACATCGGTGATCGAATGCTGCGTCATCAGCGGATCCGCGTTGTCGTAATAATACCGGGGGTCGACCATCACGATCTCCTCAAAATAGGGGAAGAGGAACTGCACAAAGCAGTTGGCGTAGCTGTCTTTGAAAAGCAGCAGCCGTCTGCCGGATTCGGAGGTGGTGGAGATATCGACGCGCGGATGATTGCCGCCGAAGAAAACGGTATATTTATCCTTCGTCTCAAGAGCGCTCTCATCATATATGGAGGCTGATTTCTGCAGAGTGGAAACGTACGTCACAGCGTAAACAACGTCCGTTTTCGGCACATAAAGCTCAACGGTATCCGTTGTATTGAAGCAGCCGCTTTTCGACGCGAGCGTTCCGGTGAAAACCGTTGACACAGGGTAGATATCATACTCCGTGATCGGCGCGTCGATCCCCATCTCCCCCGCCATCGAAAGAAATGCGAGGTACGCCCCGTAGCTCGTCCAGTGGTGGTCCGTTTTGTAGAAGATATCGTCTTCGCGGTGCTGAGTGAGCGCTTCGGTGACGTTCAGAAACCGCGCGTTCGGCAGCGCGCCGGCAATGCGCTGCAGGTAAGCCGCCTGATCGGGCGCGGGCGCGTTTGCCGGCAGGCGGTTTTTAAGCACCTCGCAGGCGTTCGGGATCACGGCGACATAGGTGTTTACCTCGCTGTGATCGGCCGCGAAAGCGTCCATAGCAGACAGATTCTTTTCAAGCGCCGTCTCATTCGGCGCGGAAGGGATGAGGAACTGCGTCTTTTTTTTGCCGAGCCACACCCCGCCGTTCTCCCGGAAACCGAGCAGCCGTTTATACTGCAGATCCGAGGCGATCCAGCGGTCTCTGCCGACGAAATGGTCGGCAAACCAGGCTCCGATCCCATCCGTATAGTCCCCGTTCCACAGAGCGGAGAGGGAAAAAACAGGCGGATCCGCCAGCTTTCGGTTTTCTTTTTCGGAAAACGTCTTTTTCGGCAGCAACAGCGTGACCAGCGTAAAAACGAGGGCGAAACAGGCAGTGAGCGACGTCAGCCACGGTCCGGCGCGGCGGCTGTTTTTCAGCCATCCGGCGATCCGTTCGCTGCGGGGAATGCGGGAGATGAACGCGGCAACGCCGCTGAGATCCGTTTTTTTCAATGTAAGTCGCCTCCCTTAAAACTGCGCGTAAAGGAACGAGGAATACGTATCGCTCAGCATACCGGCGATACTCAGCCCAAGTCCCAGCGCAAAGACCGCGGCCTCGGCTACAAAAAACCACTTTTTATGACTGCGCTTGAGCGCGACCGCGGCGTTTCGTACCACAGGCGACGCGCCGATCACGCTGACGATCAGCAGCGGCAGCGCGGTAAGCAGATAATACCCGGCGGTACGGTCCGTGAAATGCGCGACGGAGACCATTCTGCCCAAATAGGAAAAAGCGGGACCGACGCCCGGCGAAAAGAAGAACACCCAGCCGGCGAGAACGGCCAGAAACGTACCGGCGCGCCGCAGAGGCAGCGGGATACGCGGCAGCGCGTTTTTCAGCACAAACTTTTCGAGCACGATCACCGCGCCGTGGAACACGCCCCAGATAAGAAAAGTCCAGTTCGCGCCGTGCCAGATCCCTGTGAGCAGCCAGACGACCGTCAGATTGCGCACCGTTTTCAGATCGCCCCCGCGGCTGCCGCCGAGGGGGATATAGACGTAATCGCGGAACCATGCGCCGAGCGAAGCGTGCCAGCGCCGCCAGAAATCAGAGACGGAATCCGACAGGTAGGGATAGCGGAAGTTTACGGGCAGATCGACGCCGAAAATTTTGCCGATCCCCAGCGCCATATCGGAATAGCCGCTGAAATCATAATAGAGCATGAACGCGTAGCTCAACGCCCCGATCCACGCCGTTACCATGCTCATGGAGGCAGGATCCATCGAGGAGATCGGCGTAAACACAGCGCCGAGGGTATTGGCAAGCAGGACCTTTTTGAACAGACCTGCCAAAAAGACGCGTACGCCCGTCTCTGTCTTCAGCCTTGGCGCGGGGCGGCTCAGAAGCTGTTCTTCCATGTCTTTATACTGCATGATCGGGCCGGAACCGAACTTCGGGAAAAACAGAACATAGAGGGCGAAATCCATCGGTTTACCCGGGGCAGCTACGCGCTCGCGGTATACGTCGAACAGAAACGACAGCTCCGAAAAGGTAAAGAACGAGATTCCCATCGGCACCGCCAGCGTGTTTTTAACAAGCGCCGTTTTGAAGAGCGCGCCGAGATTCGACGTAACAAAATTGAAATACTTGAAATAACCGAGAAAGAGAAGATCGGCGATCACGGCGGATAAAAACACCGCCTTCGCCTTCTTTTCTTCCCCCTGCCGCCGCAGCGCGTAAAGCTCACGCGCCGAGATGTAATTGAATACAACGCTTAAAAGCGTAAGCAGCAGGTCCTGCGGGCTGCCCCAGGCGATAAAAAGACAGCTGCAAAGCACAAGCGCCGGTTTTTTGAAAGCCGCGGGAACCAGGCGGAACAGCAGCACCGAAAGCGGCAGAAACACAAGGGGGAACAACAGATCGTTGAACTGCATCAAGAGATCCCTCCTTTACAGCGCGGCGGAAAACGCCCCAACGGCGGCGTCCGCGTGTTCGCTTACAACAAACAGAAAAAAGTTGCCCCGCAGCTCGATCGACGCGTGGTTCGACAGCAGCGCGAACTGATCGGTTCCGTAGCCGTCGAACGCGTTTTTCTGCGTTTCGAGTCTGGCTTCGGCGGCGGCCTTCAGCGCTTCCCCGCCGGAAACGTCTTTGAGCTTTACAAGCAATAGCTCTTCCGCATCCATATTCGAAACAGGCGCAAGCAGATAAAAGCCTTCATAATCCGCGGGATTCAGGCCGTAAAGGCGCTTTGCGAGCTGCGCGTCCGCCTCCTGCATATTCTCAGACTGAACGGTCGGCGCAACGGCGTCGCGCACATCCCCGAATTCGGCGCTGCTCGTTCTGTTTTTCAGCATGCTGCCGATCATAAGCGCCAGAACCAGCGCGGCGCATAGCCAGCGGACCGCTTCGGCCGCCAGTCGTTTCACATCCATCGGTCCTTCTCCTTTCTTCAGCCGAGATCCGCTTCGATCGCGCCCATCAGCAGGTTTTTCGCCCAGATGGGGTAGAACTCCTCGTGCAGATGCACGCCGTCTTCGTTCCACATGGTATCCATATACTCGGCCGCGATCTCTTCGTTATCCACGTACGTAACGCCCTTTTCGGCGCACATCGCTTTGACCGCTTTGTTGAAATCGGGGATCTTGCGCCAGGACGGCGACGCCTGCATCGCGCCCTCCGTCGCCGGCAGAATGGAATTGACGATCACCTTTACGCCCGGCACGGCGCTCTGCAGCTCGGTGATGTGCTCGTCGAATTCCTTCGCGTAGGCCTCGCCGTCATCCCAGTAGCCGATGCCCGCGTCGTTCACACCGTAGCAGAGATAGATATACGCCGGATTGAGCGCTTTGATCGTATCGAGCGCGGCGGAGATATCGCGGATGGTATTGCCGCCGTCCGCGATCACACGCGATTCATCGAGGAAATGAAAGAGCCAGAACCCGACGGCGCGGGAATCGCCGAGGATCACGTAATCCCGGAACTGGCCCCAGATCGAACCGGAATCGAGCGCGTCTTCCCGTTCGGACCGCAGCTGCGCCACGGCGCGCGTACGCACCAGCTTTTCGACCTCGGCAGGGTCCTTCTGCGCCTGAAGAGATAAAAACGAAACGCCCTCGGCAACCGGCTCGGCCTTTTGTTTTTTGGGCTTGCCGGCAAACAGCGCCGGGATCAGCGCCGCCAGCAGCAGCACGGCGATCCACGGCAGCACGGTAAGCATGCCCGCGGTTTGTCTTTTGTTCGACATATCCACATCCCCGTTCAGGTTTTTTTAAACTTTTTAACAGTATACATTCTTTTTCCCGGTTTTACAAGAGATATCGGCGTTTTCTTTCGCAAAAACGCAGAAACAATGCGGTTCCGGCGCGAAAAAACGCTTTTCTTTGCGTCCGTTTTATGGTATGATTCTTTTATCAAGTAACGGAGGTTTCAGAAAATGAAGCAAAAAGAGAGAGAGATCGGCATCCTGTTAAAATATCAGCAGGCTGAAACGGACGCGGTCCTCATCTACCGCTCGCTTGCCATTGCCGCCCAGGATCCGGCTGACACGGCGCTGTTTCACCGGCTCGCGGCGGATGAAGGCCGGCATGCGGCGGCGCTCAAAGCCATAACCGGAAAAACGCTGCGCCCCAGCAAACGGATGGCGGCGCGCGTCACCGGGCTTAAACGCGTACTGGGCCGCGAAAAGACCTACCGTCTGGTCGCGCGGTTCGAATACAAAGCAGCGGCCGCTTACAAACCGTTCTGCGCAAGATACCCGGCGCTCTTCGGCATTCGCATGGATGAGCTCAGGCACGGCGGTGAGATCTATTCCCTGCTTTCGGGCGCGTCGGAGTAACGCTCCAGAAAGCTGTGCGCCTCTCCCCCCGTCTTGTATCCGGGGAAGGTATCGATACATACGGCGTGCAGACTGCGAAAAATACTTTTTTCGATATCAGGGTTATCCTGCCGCAGGGTACGCAGCAGCTCCTTTACCTCCTGCCGTTTGGATACGCCGGGGGCGCCGTCCTCCGCCCGCTCGGTAAACGCACAGGCGCACTGCAGAAAATGCAGGTCGTTGTAACGCGCCCACGCAATAACGGCGTCTTCATGCACGCAGTAAAGCGGGCGGATCAGCTCCATGCCCGGAAAATTGCCGGAACGCAGCTTTGGGATCATCCCCTGCAGCTGCGCGCCGAAAAACATGCTCATCACCGTGGTCTCGATCACGTCGTTGAAGTGATGCCCCAGCGCGATCTTGTTGCAGCCGAGCTTTTGCGCCTCGGCGTAAAGATGGCCGCGGCGCATTCTGGCGCAGAGATAGCAGGGGGATTTTTCGGTGTTGTTCGCAACGCGGAACACGTTTGTCTCAAAGACCCGCACAGGCACCTCCAGCAGGGCGGCGTTTTCTTCGAGCCGCCTGCGGTTTTCTTCGCTGTATCCCGGATCCATCGAAAGAAACGAGAGCGAAAACGGGATCTCGGTAAACTGACGCAGCATGTCCAGAGCGACCGCAAGGAGCATGCTGTCTTTGCCGCCCGAAACGCATACGGCGATCTTATCCCCTTCTTCGATCAGCCGATACCGCTTGACCGCCTCCACAAACGGGTTCCAGATCTCTTTTCTGTATTTTTTTCCGATGCTGCGCCGCGCCGACTGCGCCGGCGAAAGCTCTCTTTCCATTGACCGCGCCTCCTTCACAGATTTTTTTATGGATATCATAACAGCTCTCCACTCTCAGTACAACCGCTCTGTTTCGCATTGAAGTATACCACGCCCGCGGCGGGTTTGCAAGCGTCGACGGCGGCGGCAAAAGAAACCTCTTGCGCGAGCCGCGTCTTTCAGGTATAATGTCAACAGAATTAAAAAACGGAACGCTTAAAACCGGCCCGCCGACAGACTTCCGGCGACGGCCGACCGTAGGGGGAAAAGATCCATGATACACAGAAGCATGAAAAAAACGCTCGCGTTCACGCTGAGTCTCCTGCTGGCGCTCATATCGCCCGTGTGCCTCACAGCCCGGGCCGAAGAAGCGCGGCCGGGGCCTCTCATCTACATTCCCGATCTTACCGAGATCGCCCTGTACTACAACGACGGAGAGACCATGTACGAGGCATTTAACCCCTCGGGGGCTGAATTTGCGCGTACGGTCAGCGAAATGCTGCTGGGCTTTATCATCGCCTCCGAACGCCTGTCAGACGGACTGACCCGCGTAGAAGACGCGATCGACAGTCTGTTTGCCGGGATCAGCTGCGGAAAAGACGGCGCGCCGCTTTACCCGAACGTAGGCATTACGCCCGCGGCGGCGCTGCCATCCCCCGTCAACGCGCCGGCGCCGATCAAAAGCGAAAACCTGACGGCCCTTTTCGACGCTGCGGGAGAAAAGCTTGACGCTTCAAGGTTCTATGTCTTCCGCTACGACTGGCGGCTTGCCCCGCAGACGAACGCCGCGCTGCTTTCTGCCTTTGTCGAAGAAGTCTGCGCCGCCTGCGGCGGGGAAAAAGCGTCGCTTCTCTCGGCCGGCTACGGCGGTATAACGGTTGGGACGTATCTGTCTCTTTACAGGAACGAAGCCGGAAAACACGTTTCCCGCTGCGTATTTCTTGACAGCATGATGCTGGGTTCCACCGTTATCGGGGATCTGATGGCGGGCCGTTTTCACCGTTTTATCGCCTCCGACAGCATAACGGACGACCCGTTTTCCATTCTGAAGCCCGACGACGGCATACAGAACTCGGCTCTCAAGCGCGCGATCACGACCTACGTTTCCGAAGACCCGAACGGCGTCGCGGCAAGAGCCATCAAAAGCATCGTCGGCAATGAGACGTATATATCCCTTTTTTCCGCCGCCTTTCTCTCTCTGCTCTCTTCGATTCTGAGCGATGAGGGCGTTTACGGTTCGGTCGCCGCCGGTATGCGCCGCATCGCGAAAGAAGCGCCGGGCGAGCTTTACAGCGCCGGACTGCGCGAGTATCTGCGCAATATACCGGGGCTCTGGGCCGCGGTGCCGGAGGAGAGTTTTGACGAAGCCGCATCCTTCCTCTTTGGTTCTTCGATCCCGGCGGAGCTGTCGGATACGATCAACGGCTACCGCGAGATCCGGAAAAACGGGGCCGAAACGCTCCGCGCCGCGGTGCTGCATGGCGTCGACGTCTCGGTCGTCGCGGGATACAGCCGACAGATGCTGCCCCTGACGGCCGGCCTTGCCGATCAGTCTGACGGGCTGGTGCCGACGCGGCTCGCTTCATTCGGCGCGATCACACCCGACACGCCGGATAAAGCCAACGCCGTAAGATACTGCCGTCTTACGCGCCACCACCACGTCTCCCTCGACGGCAAAGTAGACGCTTCAGGGGCTTTCCTGCCCGAACGGACATGGCTCATCAAAAACCACAGGCACCTCGATTACGCGGACCCGACCGCCGGCGCGTTTCTCGCCTGGCTTCTGACCGGATCTTCACTCACGGTGCATACAAACCCGCTTTACCCGCAGTACCAGCAGCGATCGCTGGTAAGCCGGGATATCACGCCCATTACCTCCCCCGATTCCCCGTTTGATTTCTATTACGGAGACATCGACGGAGATAAGGAGATCACGGCGGCGGACGCCAGAAGCGTGCTGCGCTTTGCCGTCGGCCTTGAATTCCCCACGCGCCTGATGACGATCGCGGCGGACGTAGACAACGACGAAGCGATCACCGCGGCAGACGCGCGGCTCATCCTCCGCTTTGCCGTGGGGCTCGAAACGGAGTTTCCGGTCGATCTTCTGTAAATCAGACGGCGCGCGCTCCGCACAGGAACGCGCGCCGGTTTTCGGCCGAACGGTTCAGGGAAGGATCGAAAAGAACCACACGATCGCCGGGATCGACAGGATGGACAGCATGGTGGAGATCACCACCGTCTGAACGGCGTAAGGGTAATCCGCCCCGTGCAGCTGCGAATAGACCGCAACGTTCGACCCCACGGGGCAGGCGGCCGCCAGCAGCAGCGCCGTTTTCATCTCGGCGCTTCCGAAGGGCAGCAGCCAGAGACCGACGGCGGAGATCGCGGGGATCAGGATCAGGCGCACGAGCGCCAGCAGATAGAGCTTTTTGCGACGGAACATGCCGAGGATATCGGTTTGGGCCAGATAGATACCCACCGTAAACATGGCAAGCGGCGTATTGAGCGCCGCCAGGGCGTTTATGGAACCACCGATCATCTCCGGCAGCTGAGTGCCTGTAAAAAAGAGCAGAAGCCCGATCATTGTCGCGATAAAAAAGGGCGCCTTGATCAGCTTTTTCGGTTTCAATCCGCTTAGCAGGGGCTGCCCGGTCAGAACGGAAACGCCGTAGGTCCACTGCCCGATGTTCAGAAACGCGATGAAGCAGGCGACGTAGAACACAGCATCCTGCCCGACGGAGGCGACAATGAGCGGAATGCCGAAAAAGCCGGGATTCGAAAACGCCCCCGCAAAAGAGGCGACCGCGTCCTTTTTGAACAGAAGACGCGTTACGACTGCCGAGAGAAGCAGCAGCGCAAACCCCGCGGCGCCGCTCACGGCGATACCGAGCATACGTTCAGGCGTGCGTTCCAGCAAAAAGCCTTTTATGATCACAGCCGGCAGCGCAAGGTAGATCAGGATATTGCCGATCGCCCTGCTGCCGTTCAGATCGATCAGCTTTCCTTTGAACAGAAGAAAGCCGATCCCCGCAAAAAGAAACATCTGCGCGATCTGCTGCACCAGCAGCAGGATCATCTGAGTCGTATCCATCCGGTTACCTCCCGAGGCATGCGTTTTACAAAACGACATTTTATCACAAAAACCGGCCGTATGCAACCGCAAATTCCGCGCCGGAAGAAAGGATAACACAATGAATCTGCAAGAGATCCTCTCGAAATGCGACCACACGCTGCTCTCCCCCACGGCAAAGCTCGCAGAGATCCTCGCCGTATGCGACGAAGGCCTCGCGTTTCACACCGCCAGCGTCTGTATTCCGCCGAGCTTTGTCCGCCGCGCAAAAGACCGTGTGGGCGACCGGCTGGCGGTCTGCACCGTGATCGGTTTTCCGAACGGTTACACGACGGCCGAGGCAAAGGTCTTCGAAACACGAAACGCGCTCGAAAACGGCGCGGATGAGATCGACATGGTGATCGATCTCGGTTTTGTAAAAGACGGCGATTTTGACGCGGTAAAACGCGAGATCGAGGCTGTGAAGAAGGCCTGCGGCAGTCACATACTCAAGGTGATCGTTGAAACGTGCCTGCTGACCCGGGAGGAAAAGATCCGTCTTTGCGCGGTCACGGCCGAAGCCGGCGCGGATTTCATCAAGACCTCCACCGGTTTTTCGACCGGCGGCGCGACGCCGGAGGATATCGCGCTCTTTGCCGAACACCGCCGGCCGGGGCTGAAGATCAAAGCCGCCGGGGGCATACGAACGATCGGAGACGCCGAAAAGCTGATCGAACTCGGCGCCGACCGTCTCGGCACGAGCCGCATCGTCGCCGCCGCGAAACAGCTGAGAAAGGACGGACGCGTATGATCCCGACCCCGCACATCGCCGCCCCCGCCGACGCGTTCGCGGATACGGTGCTCATGCCCGGCGACCCGAAGCGCGCGCGCTTTTTTGCCGAGAACTTTCTCACAGGCGCGGCGCTTGTCAACGACGTGCGCGGCGTTCAGGGATATACGGGCTCCGCAAAAGGACAAAGGATCTCCGTCATGGCCAGCGGCATGGGGATGCCGTCGATCGGCATCTATTCCTATGAGCTGTTCCGTTTTTACGGCGTGGAGAATATCATCCGGGTCGGCTCCGCAGGGGGCGTTGCCGGAGGTGTAAAGCTGCGGGATATCGTGCTCGGCATGGGCGCGTGTACGGATTCCGCCTATGCCGCCGCGTTTCGTCTGCCGGGCACGTTCGCACCGATCGCGGATTATACGCTGCTGAAGACCTGCGCCGATACAGCCTCTGCGCTCGGCCTGCCGGTCCGGATCGGGAACCTGCTCTCAACGGACGCGTTCTATACCGAGGAAGCGGATCTGCCTCCCGAGCAGAAAAGCGCGTTCCGCTGGAGAAAAATGGGCGTTCTCGCGGTAGAAATGGAGGCGGCTGCCCTCTACATGAACGCCGCCGCCGCGGGAAAACGGGCGCTGTGCCTCTGCACGGTCTCGGATCATCTCTTTACAGGCGAGAGCCTCTCCGCCGCAGAGAGGGAGACTTCTTTTTCGGATATGCTGCGCCTCGCCCTTGAGACCGCGCTCAGTCTGTAACGAAGGAGAGGGAGCGTATGCGCAGTTTTTTGCTCGGCATTGCCGGA
>CADBOC010000343.1 GCA_902796175.1 Oscillospiraceae bacterium
GCTGAGGGCAGCCGCGCTACCGATGAAGGCGGCCTCCGCGCCTCGCCGAAAACGATTCCTCTGCCTCGACAAATCCGGATTTGTCGGGATATTCCATGAAAAGGGAGGGGCTCCCATTCGATCCGCGGCGAAAAAAAACCGAACGACCGTCCGGCCGTTCGGGGTTGCTTTTCTGTATAAGGGGCTTCATGCAGCGGGAAGCTGTTTGTCCCGCTTCAGTCCAGCCCTTTGGCGTTGGGGAATTTGTGCAGGTCGGTGGAATAGCCGCAGGAGCCGTCCTCATAGACCTTGAGCGTCATATAGATCGTATCCCCGCCGTCTCTGAGCTGCACGTAGCCTACGCCGTTCTCATCGAGCTTATCGGTCACGTCGAACGACTGGTCCTTGTAAGAGACCCATACGGAGCCGTCCTCCCGCACGTCCACAAAGGGGGAGTTGATCTCTTCCAGGATCTCGTCCTCCGTCAGCGGGCGCTCTCTGCCGAAGAAGTCGTAGGCGGCGCCGCCGCCCTGCCGCTCATGCGTCTGCCCCTCGGCGTCCTGATAGTACAGCGTATAGCTGCCGTCCTGTATCTCCAGCACCGCGTCGGTCCGGTCGCCGTCGAGCCAGATCTGCACCGTCCGCCGGATGCCGCCGAGATCCGTCGCGTAGCCCGCCGTCGTCAGCGCCAGCAGCAGCGCCGCCGCCAGCGCGATCACGGCCGCCTTCGATATCCGTTTTTTGCCCTCAAGTTTTACCGTTTTTCCTGTTTCCATGATCGGGACCTCCTCCGCCCGTACGGAGGTATGAAGCGCGGAAAACGCCTGTTTGTATCTTTCTTTATTCGTCATCGTTCCATTCCTCCGATAATTTTGATTTCAGGAGCTTTCTGCCCCTGTTCAGTTGGCTTTTCACCGTTCCCTCGCTAAGCCGCAGCATGGCCGCGATCTCCTTTACGGGGTAATCCTCGTAGTAGAACAGGTGGATCGGCACGCGGTATTTCTCCGGCAGCTCCATTACGGCGCGGAACACGTCGCCGTCGGCGGGCTCCGGGAATTCCAGCTCCTCCATATAGTCCTCGAACGGCACGGTGTTCCGGTACCCGAAGGAGGCCTTCAGGTCTTTGGCGCGGTTGATGGCGACCCGCAGCAGCCACGCTCTCAGGTGATCCCCGTCGGCGTAGTCCTGCCCGGCGGTCTGGTATTTCACAAACACGTCCTGCGTCACGTCGTCCGCGTCCGCCCGGTTCCGGCAGACGCTGAACGCGGCGGCGAACACCCGGTCCGCGTAGGTCTTAAAAGCTTGCTCAACTGGCAGTCTCATAGTACGCTCCTGTTGTTTCGGTGAAAGGTCCTTTCATAAACAGAACGATCGAAGGGGGCAAAAGGTTGCGTCGGGACGCAATTTTTTCTGAAAAAACGGATTGACATTCGCAGACTATCGTGATAGTATAGACTACAGAAATAGTCCGGAGGTCCGACATGAAAGATAAGCTGTTTGAGAGCGAAGCAAAAATCATGGAGATCCTGTGGCGGCAGGGGCCGCTCTCCGCCAAGCAGATCAGCCTGATCGCGGCGGATACCGTCGGCTGGAACAAAAATACCACCTATACCGTGATAAAAAAGCTGGAGGCAAAGGGCTTTTTGCGGCGGGACGACCCGGGGTTCCTTTGTACGCCTCTTGTCTCCCGTAAGGAGGTACAGAAAAAAGAGGCGTCTTCTCTGCTGGACCGGCTGTTCGGCGGCTCCCGGAAAGCCCTGTTTTCCGCCTTGCTGGAGGATGAGTCGCTTTCGGCGGAGGAGCTTGCCGAGCTCAAAGAGCTGATCGAAAAAAGGTGAGAGAATTGTTGGGGGAAGTTTTTTACTGGATCTTCAATATGAGCCTGACCGCGTCTTTCTTCGGTTTGCTCGTTTTGCCGCTGCGCAAGCTCAAGCGGATCCCGCGGAGATTTTCCGTTCTTCTGTGGATCGTTCCCTTTGTTCGCATGTGCGTACCGATCGGGCTGAACAGTCCCTATAGTCTTATGTCGTTTCTGTCCCGCTTTACGACCAAAACCGTCACCGTGTATCAGCCGACGGAAAACGTCGGTTTTTCCATGATGAACAGCGTTATGGCGGCAGACGCGTATTTCCCGATCACCTATAAGGTCCCGATCTTCAGCCGCGTATTCGCCTCCGCGGCATGGGTATGGCTGACGGGGAGCGCGGTGATCCTGATCACGCTGATCCGCGTTTACGTAAAAACGACGCGGGAATTGCGCGGCGCGAAGGCTCTGGGATCGAACGTATACCGGTCGGAGAAGGTCCGGTCGCCCGCCGTTTACGGCGTATTTCGTCCGAGGATCGTTCTTCCGGAATGCTGCGGCAAAGAAGCGCTGCGGTATATCCTGCTGCACGAAAGAGCGCATATCCGCCGAAAGGATAATCTTTGGCGGCTGTTTGGGCTGTTCGCGGCCGCAGTCCATTGGTTCAACCCCCTTGCGTGGCTGTTTTTGAAGCTGTTTCTGACGGATCTGGAGCTCGCCTGCGACGAGACCGCGCTCTCCGGCCTTTCCGACGGGGAACGCAGGGGCTACGCCCGCGCGCTGCTTTCCGGCGCCGAAAACAAAAGCGCTGTTGCTTCCGCCTTTGGCGGAGCGGACCTCAGAACGCGCATTTCGCATATCGTGACGTACCGGCGCGTGACCGCCGCCTCGGCGACAGGGTTCGCCGCCCTGCTGGCCGCGCTGTTATATACAACGCTTACCAACGCCGGATAAAAAAGAAAAAACAGGAGGGAAAACCGTGCGGAACAGGAAAACGACAAAGCATTATTGCATGCTGCTTGCGGGGGTCATGCTCGCCGCCGCCTACCCGATCTATATGGGGATCTTTGTTTTCGTCCGTATGCTGCGGGACGGCGCGATCCCGATGGAAACATATCCGAAATACGTGATCCCGTATACGCCGATCGCGTTGGCCGTGATCGCCGGCGTGCTGCTGCTTCCGCTGTTTCAGAAGCTGACGAAAAAGAAAGCACTGCTCCCCGGGGCGGCGGTCTCCGTCGCAATGTTTTTTCTTGCGGAGCGTTTGATGGAAACGAAGATCCTTGTACAGACGCAGGAATTTGTACCGCTGGAAAGCTGGCAGATGTCTCTCTGCTACGTTCCGCCGGAAATGTACGAGACCCGCACGTGGGAGGCGGTGGACGTGCTGCTCGGCGGCTACAGCCCGTCCTTTAAGCTCCACTTTTATCTGATCTCCGTCATCATCATTCTTTCTCTGCTGAACTGCGTTTACGGCTATATGAGAATGCTTCTTACCGGTGAATACGGCAGAAAAAAAGCGCTGATCCTGCAAACCGTGACCGGTCTTGCTTTCCTCGGCATGTGCATATGGGCTTGCTTCACGGCGTTTTACAGAACGGGCGAGCTCACGGTTTCCGCCGTTTCCGCCGTGCTGATGTCCGCGTTCTTTATCCTTCTCGGCGTGACCGCGGGCGTGTTTCTCGCGTCCTTTACGCTGGAAAAACGCAGATCTCTTTCCGTGGCGCTTCCGGCGATCCTTGCCTCTGCGACCACCCTCGCCATGTATATCGGCGAGATGTGCCTGCTCAGCGGAAATCTGTACCGCTTCGGCTCCGGTTTCTTTTTTAACGGGATGGGCGCTCTGGTCCTTGCGCCGGCGGATCTGTGCGTCATCCTTGCCTCCGGCGCTGCTGTATCCCTCATAGCCGCCCGCCTGCGGCGCAAACCGAAGCATGCGCGAAACGGCTGAAGAAAAGAATTGAAAAAGGTCGGATCGGAATACATCGGGAAAGGGCTCGGCGGCAAACGCCCGGATCCCGCCCGGGAAAGCGTGACGGGATGATACGGTTGGGCATTTTTACAGACCCGCACTATTCTTCGCAGCAGATCACCTGCGGCAAACGGTATAACAGCCTGTCTTTTGAAAAAATCCGGCAGGCATATCGGTATTTTGCCGCGGCGGACTGCGATCTCATCGTCTGTCTCGGCGATCTGATCGACCGGGAAAAGGACCGCGAAACACAGGATCTGCAGCTTCGCCGCGTGGCGGAGATCGTACGCGCCTGCCGGATACCGAGCGTATGTCTGATGGGCAACCACGACGCGTTCGCTTTCACGCGGGAGGCGTTTTACGGGATCCTCGGCCCCGCCTGTGAACCGGCGGACCGCGTGCTGGACGGAAAGCGTTTTTTGTTTCTGGACGCCTGCTGCTTCAAAAACGGGCACCGTTACGCGCCCGGCGATTCCGATTGGAGGGATACGTACTATCCGTTTGAAGCTCAGCTGCAGAGGATCGTCTCCGCGTCAAAAGAGGATATCTACGTATTCCTTCACCAGGATCTGGATCCCCATATTCCGGAAAGCCATCGGCTGTATAACGCGGACGGCGTCAACGCGATCCTGTCCGCACGCGGGAACGTGAAAGCGGTCTATCAGGGGCATTATCACCCCGGCGCCCGATGCGAATACAACGGCGTCCGTTACGTTACGTTCCCGGCCATGTGCGAAAACGAGAACGCGTTTTTCATCGAGGAGATCTGACCGCTCCCCTCTCTTCCGTCAATCATCCGCCCTTTGCCCGGTGAGGAGCCTGCCCGTTTCGGCGCTTACGGCAAACGATTCCACCGGCTCGCCGGGGCTGTCGTACCGCGTTTTTACGTAATGGA
>CADBOC010000344.1 GCA_902796175.1 Oscillospiraceae bacterium
GAAGTGCCGTCGTTGAGCGCCAGAAAGGCGACGTTCTTGGAATCGCGCGCGGTGCGCACCCAGCCGCAGACGGTGACGGTCTGCCCTAAGTACGCTTTGTCGGTGAGGATCGCTTTTACGTCGGTGTGTTTCATGGGATGACCTCCTGAAAAATGAAAATACAGCTGCTCTTCCGAATAGGACGAGCAACTGTAACCCGCGGTACCACCTATCTTGCCCATGTAACATGGACCCCTTACGGGCTTCCCGAAAAAAGCCCTCTGCTGTAACGGGCAGGCCCGGCTCGCTTAGTGGCGGTTTTTGAAAAACCGTGTTCGGCTCGCGGCTCCCGGGTGTTCTTCGCATGGGCGCCGCCGCGGCGATCACAGCCCCCGCCGCTCTCTGTGGACGCATTCCCACGTTACTTTTCCCGATCATCGCTTTTATTAAAGCTATTATATGCCCGCTTTTTTTGTTTGTCAAGAAAAAAATAAAAAAACAACGCAGAGCGTTCAAAGCTTTTGATCGCCCGACAAACGTTTTCCGCAGATCAGACGGAGATACCGGTATTCTGTACCGTCTGCAAAAAACCGCTTTCGACGTCGTTTGCAAAGAGTAAAACCGGTTCTATCTCATCGTTTACTTCTCTTGTCAGCCCCCAGAGCTTTGCGACAACAGAGAGATAATCGGTTTCGATTTTATCCACGATGACGGCGATGTCGATATCGCTGTTTTTTGTCGCGGTGCCTTTGGCATGAGAGCCGAACAGGATCACGGCCTTTGTCTCCATGAGCTGCCGTACCTTTTCCGCATACGTTTTTGCGATCTCTATCACTTCGCGTTCAGCCATCGAAGCAGCGCCTCCGTTTCTTTGATCAGTTGTTCACAGCGTTCCTGTGTCATGGATTGAAAGAGCAGCGATCTGTGCATCGGGTAACGGGCTTCGATGTTCAGCGGGTTCAGCGTGTCCAATAAGAATAACTGATCTTCGCTCAGCTCCTCCGTGATCCCGCAAAGGTTTGACAGACGTACCAGCTTGTGGATATACGGCAGTTCTTCCTCCGGATGTCTGGCGACAAAGATACCTTTCAGCGCTTTTTCAACGGTTTGATGACACATAAAACCGACGTAGAGATACCGCTTTGTCTGAAGCATCGCTTTCGCGGTCTGCAGGTCGTATTCCGCGCTTTCGATCCAGTATTCCCGCCTGTCATAAGAATCCAATCGCCGTCGCCTCCTCTCATGATTCCAGTATAACATGAATGTTCTTTTATTACAACTCATTTTTTGTTTGAATTCCTGTCGGGCAGAGTCAATTCTCTGTTTGTTGATCGCTGAAATATTGCTTGTATTTCTCCGCATCCTGTGCTAAACTGTTAACGGCGGCGGATCCTGTCGCCGCGCTTGTTTTTCGTGCGGGCACAAACGTGCCGCACACCGACCCCGCAGAAGACGGGGCGGTGATGAAAGGAGTAGGATCGCATGAAAAAAGCACTGTTCTCATTTGTTTCGCTTCTTCTTGCTTCGGCGCTGCTTTTGACCGCCTGCGGCAAAGGCAAAAAGGCCCGGCCCGAAGAAGCGCGCCGCGCCGCGGGGGAGCTCACGGTCGGCATCGCGCAGGATCTCGACGAAAGTCTCGACCCCCACTACGCCGTAGCGGCGGGAACCAAAGAGATCATGTTCAACGTATTCGAAGGGCTCATGAAGCCCACGCCCTCGGGGGATCTTGCCCGCTGCCTTGCCTCTGACGTCAAAAAAAGCGAAGACGGCCTTACCTATACCTTTACGCTGCGGCAGAACGTCGCCTTCCACAACGGTGAAACAATGGAGGCCGCCGACGTGGTCTGGTCCATCGACCGCTGCCGGCCGAATGACGGCGGCGAGGGGCTGATCCCGGCGCTTTCGAACATCGCCGACGTAACGGGGCAGGGCGATACCGTCACCGTTACGCTGAAGGCCGCAGACAACGATTTTCTTTCGTATATGACGCTCGCCGTCCTGCCTGAGGGCTACGGCGAACAGGCGACCTCGCCCGTCGGCACAGGGCCGTTCCGCTTTGTATCGCGCGAGGCGCAGCACGAGATCGTGCTGGCGCGTTTCGACGACTATTGGGGTGAAAAGCCGGCTCTTTCCAAGGTGACGTGCCGGGTGATCGAAAACGCGGAAGGCCTGCTCATGGGGCTGCAGAGCGGCGCGCTGGATCTTGTTTCGCACCTCGGCTCCACGCAGGTAAAACAGCTCCCCGAGGCGGATTTCAAAATTGAGGAGGGCACCATGAATCTGGTGCAGGCGCTCTACCTCAACAACGCCGTGAAGCCCTTTGACGATATCCGCGTGCGGCAGGCGCTGTGCTACGCCGTGGACGTGCAAAAACTGCTCGATACCGCCTTTGACGGCTACGGCAGCCCGATCGGTTCCTCGATGTACCCCGCCTTCGCGAAGTATTTTGACGAAAGCCTTACGAACCGCTATCCCCACGACCCCGCAAAGGCGAAGGAGCTGCTCGCCGAGGCCGGCTATCCGGACGGTTTTTCGATGACGATCACCGTGCCCTCGAACTACCAGCCCCACGTCGACACCGCCGAGGTTCTGGCGGATCAGCTGACCGAGATCGGCGTCAACGCGGAATTAAAACCCGTCGAGTGGAGCTCCTGGCTTTCGGACGTTTACGCCGACCGCAAATTTGAGAGCACCGTCATCGGCGTGGACGCCTCCAACATGACGGCGCGTGCGCTGCTCGAGCGCTTCGTCTCTACGGCGGACGACAACTTTATCAATTATCAGAACGCGGATTACGACGCGCTCTTTGAACAGGCGACTGCCGCCGCCGACGACGCGGAGCAGACCGCGCTCTACAAAGAGATGGAGAAAAACCTGACCGAAAACGCCGCGAACGTCTATCTGCAGGATATGGCGGATCTCGTCGCCGTCAGAAAGGGCGTAGAGGGCCTTACCTTCTACCCGATGTACGTGCTCGATCTTTCTGCGCTCGGCTGGGCGGCTGCCGAATGAGGTACGCCGTTAAGCGCGTCGGCTCCTTTGCCGTTACGATGCTGCTGGTGGCCGTGCTGACCTTCGCCGCGTTCTCCGTTGTTTCGGGGGATCCGGCCCAGCGTCTGCTCGGCACCTCCGCGACGCCGGAGCGTCTCGCCGCGCTGCGTGAGGAGCTGGGGCTGAACGCCCCGGCTCCCGAGCGCTTTCTGAAGTGGCTCGGCGGCTTTTTTACCGGGGATCTCGGCGTTTCGTTCAGCTACAAGCAGCCGGTGTCGGAGCTGCTCGGCTCCAAGCTCCCCGTCACCCTTACCCTTACGGCGATGAGCTTTCTGCTCATCGTCTTGTTTTCGTTTCCGCTGGGGCTGATCCCCTCCGGGGCCGGCGGGCGCTTCATCGGCGGCGTACGCGCCGCGTTCAATCAGCTCTCTATGGCGGCGCCGCCGTTCGTCCTCGGCGTGGGGATCTCGTGGATCTGCGGCGTCGTTCTGCGTATGTTTACGCCCGGCGCGTTCCCGGACCCCGGAACGGACCCCGCGGGCGAACTGCGCTATCTTCTGTTCCCCGCGGTCTCCATGGCGGTTCCGCGCGTCGCGATGACGGTTCGTATGCTGCGCTCCGGCGTTGAAAGCGAGCTGCATAAGGATTACGTTCGCGCCGCGGCGGCCCGGGGCGCCTCCGGCGCGTTCATCCTGCGCCGCCATGTGCTCAGAAACGTCCTTGCCTCCTCCGTCACCTTTCTGGGACAGACGATGGCGGAGATCGTGGGCGCCGGCGTCGTGATCGAGCAGGTGTTCGCCGTGCCGGGGCTCGGGCGGCTGCTCATTTCCTCCGTTCTCACCCGCGATTACCCGGTCGTTCAGGCCGCGGTCGTGCTGCTGGCGTTCTGGGTCTGCCTTGCCGGGGCGGCGGCGGACCTTGTGAACCGCCTCGCGGATCCCCGCCTGAGGGCGGAACACAAAGCGTAAGGGGGAGCGGTTATGATACGAAACAAAAAACGGGTCCCCCCGGGGCTTGCTGCCGGCGCGGCGATCCTGCTTCTGTTTTTGCTGCCCACCGTCCTTGTGCCGCTGGTATCCGGCGTTGATCCCAACGCCATGCAGGCGGGGGCAAAGCTCCTGCCGCCCGCGGCGGGGCGCTGGTTCGGCACGGACCAGTTCGGCAGGGATATCTTTGTCCGCGTTTTCGTCGGGGCGGGGGCCACGCTCTCGGTCGCGGCGGCTACCGTTCTGATCGGCGCGTTTTTCGGTGTGCTGACGGGCGCGGTCTCCGGCTTTTTCGGCGGTTGGGCGGACGCGGTCCTGATGCGCCTGAACGACGCCGTCACCGCTTTTCCCGCGGTGCTTCTGGCGCTCGTTCTGATGAGTCTTTTTTCCTCCGGCGGCGCGGGGCGGCTGATCCTTGCCCTCGGCGTCGTGTTCATCCCAGGCTACGCGCGCGTAACGCGCGGCGCCGTTGCCTCCGTTTCGGCAAGGGGCTATATCGCCGCCGCCCGTTCGCAGGGGGTACGGCGGGGCAGGATCCTCTTTGTGCATGTTCTGCCCAATACGCTGCCGTCGCTCCTGCCGGCGCTCACAATCGGTTTTAACAACGCCGTGCTGGCGGAGGCCGGCATGAGCTACCTCGGCGTAGGCGCGGCCCCGCCGGACGCCTCTTTGGGGCTGATGCTCTCGGAGGCGCAGGGCCTGCTCTTCTCCGCACCGTGGTATGCCCTGATCGTCTGCGCCGCGCTGCTGATCCCCGTCTTCGGCGTGGGGCTGATCGGCGCGGGGCTGCAGCGGATGGGAGGTGAGGCGCGTGCTTGAGGTACAGGAGCTTACCGTGCGTTTTCATTCAGCCGAAACGCCGGCGGTCAACGGCGTCTCTTTCTCCGTGCCGACGGGCGGCATATTCGGTCTTGTGGGGGAATCCGGCTCCGGTAAAACGGCGACGGCCCTTTCGATCGCGGGGCTGCTCGACTGCGCCGCGGCTTCCGTTTCGGGGCGGATCCTGCTCGACGGCGTCGATCTGCTCTCGCTCTCGTCCAAAGAACGCAGAAGGCTTGCGGGCAAAGAGATCGGCGTTGTGTTTCAGGAGCCGGCCGCCGCCATGGATCCGCTGATGCGCATCGGGCGGCAGGTGGAGGAGACGCTGCTGCTCCACGGCCGTTTTTCCGCCGCCGAGCGCAAAAAAAAGGCGCTCGCTGCCCTCGCTGAGGCGGAGCTGCCGGACCCCGAACGCGTTTACCGCAGCTACCCGCACGAGCTTTCGGGCGGCATGCTGCAGCGCTCGATGATCGCCGCCGCTCTGATCCTGCGGCCGAAGCTCCTTCTGCTCGACGAGCCGACGACGGCGCTCGACGTCACCGTGCAGGCGCAGATCCTCTCGCTGCTCGGCCGACTGAACGCCGAACAGGGCGTGTCGATGCTGCTGATCTCCCACGACCTGCGCGTCGTCGGGAGGCTGTGTCCCACGGCGGCTGTCATGAAGGACGGCCGTTTGGTCGAAACGGGCGAGACAGAGGCGCTCTTCCGCGCCCCGCGGCATCCCTATACAAAAAAGCTGGTCGCATCCGTACCGGGAGGAGAATACAATGGAGCATGAAACGATCCTGACGGTAAAGGACCTTTCCGGCGGTTACCGCAGCCGGGGGCTGTTCGGCCGGCGGCGCGAAACGCCGATTTTTTCGGGCGTGTCGTTCACGCTCAGGCGGGGCGAAACGCTGGGGCTTGTGGGGGAGAGCGGCTCCGGCAAATCGACCCTCGCGCGTACCGTGCTGGGGCTGCAGCCCCCCTTTTCGGGCGAGGTGATAAGGGGCTTCTTCGACCGCCCGCAGATGATCTTTCAGGATCCACTGGGCGCGCTCAACCCCGCGATGACGGTCGAACATATCGCAGCGGAGCCGCTGATCGCCGCCGGGGTACGGAGCCGCGCCGAACGCGAACGCGCGGTCAAAGAGATATTCGACGCGGTGGAGCTCCCCGAAGCCTGCCGCGGCCGAAGGCCCGGGGCGCTCTCCGGCGGGCAGCGTCAGCGCGTGTGCATCGCCGCCGCCCTTGTCACCCGCCCGACCCTCGTCGCGGCGGATGAGCCGGTCTCGGCGCTGGACGTGACCCTGCAGGCGCAGATCCTTTCGCTGCTCGGCCGCCTTCGCAAAGAGATGGGCCTTAGCATGCTCTTTGTCTCGCACGATCTGCCGCTCGTGTCCTCCTTCTGCGACCGGGTGCTCGTGATGCAAAACGGCGCGATCGTGGAGCAGGGCGACGCCGCGAAGGTCCTGTCCTCCCCCGAGCACCCCTTTACAAAGCGGCTTGCCGCCGCGGCCCTTGGGGAGATCCCGGGGCGGGGAAAAAAGGTATAAAAGACGAAAGATGAAAGACGAACAAGACTTCACTTCGCCCGTACCCATTTTATATAATCAAAACGCGAAGCGTTTTCCGACATTTCTAACTTCTAACTTCTAACTTCTAACTTCTAACTCGCTCGCGCGTTCAGCCCGCCAGATCCGGAATTTAGCGGAATAAACACTCTGCCTGCCGCAGGGCGGGATGAAAGGCATTTTTTTCCTTGACAGAGAAGCGATTCCATATTATAATTTAAACCAATAGAAGTTTGTTGCAGGAGTTGATCAGTGATGCGTTTCATGAAAAAGGCGCTCGGCGTTTTCCTATCGCTGGTGATGGCGTTTACGCTTGCCGTCACGCCGTCGCTTTTCGGCGTTTCCGCCGACGCCGCCGTGTTCAGCGACTACGCTCAGATGTACGCGACGGAATCGAACCATTCGTCCTTCCGGACAGGTTTTACCTTCCGCCTGAACAACGTAAAGACCGGCACGAAGGGCATTTCGTGGACGGAAAACAACGGCGGCTGCACACAGGTGGGGGTGTCGTCGCCGGTGTTCCTCAAAACCTTCCAGGCCCCGGGCAACAAGGGCGTGGACGCGTCGAAGGCGACCGTGGATATCGACCGCTCCAAGTACAGCGATATCAACAGCCTCGGCGTGCAGATCGAGCTCCGTCCCCAGATCCACACGCAGAAGGGCGTTCGCTGGGGCATCGAGCTCTTCCCCTATTCCACAGGCTATACTATGGGTTCTCTCGGCAACAGCTGGAATACGACGACGGTCACAGGCTCCACCGGCGCGCGGTATACCTATACGCTGTGTAATTCTTCCGGCGCCACGATGGCTTCCGCCGAGACCGCGGGCGGCGATTTCACCCAGAACGCCGGTACCTCAACGGGTACGGATCTGAGCTTCGGTCCGTATTACTGGTACCTGAAGGGCGCCGCGCCCCAGGTCGGCGAGACGGCCGTGCTGCGTATCGTTGCCATCTGCGTTTCTATGGCTTCGAACGACAACTATCAGATGCTTTCGGAATGGACGGATCTCACCATTACCGGCACCTGCTCGCATTCGCAGGGCTACAACAACACGGTGACCGCCCCGACCTGTACCGAGCAGGGCTACACCACTCACGTCTGCAAGACCTGCGGCTATACCTATAAGGATACCTACACGAACGCCAAGGGGCACGCATGGGGCGCGTGGACCAGTATCAGCGCCACGCAGCACAAGCGCACCTGCGCCACCGTTTCTTCGCATACAGAGACGGCGAACCACAGCTTTACGACAGCCGTCACGGCCCCGACCTGCACCGAGCAGGGCTACAC
>CADBOC010000345.1 GCA_902796175.1 Oscillospiraceae bacterium
GCGCGCTTCGGTCTCCTGCTCAGCGATCTCTTCGCAAGTCATATCCGCAAAATTCTGCACAATACGTCACCTCGGTCACCATAAGTTTTCAGATTATTAACTGCGTTATTATACCACAGATAAAAAAAACAATCAACAGTTATTTAATAAAAAAATAATATAACGGACGCGTTTCCCGCGTCCGTTCCGATGCCGATCGAAACAGCGTTCCGCGCGACAAAAGGCGCGCAGCGCCGTCTATTCTTTTCTTTCGCGTATAATGAGCCTTGTCGGGGTCCCCTCCAGCCCGAATACGGCGCGGATCTGGTTGTCGAGATAGCGCTGATAGCTGTAGTGGAAAAGCTCCGCCTTGTTGACGAACGCCACAAACGTCGGGGGTCTTGTGGAAGGCTGCGTCATGTAGTAGATCTTGAGCCTTCTCCCCTTATCCGTCGGCGGCTGCACGCGCGCTTCGGCGTCGGCGAGCACCTGATTCAGGCGGCCGGTCGGTATGCGCAGCGCGTTCTGATCGTCCACGTAGACGATCAGCTCAAACAGGCGGTCGAGCCGCTGACCGGTCTTCGCAGAAATAAAGATGATCGGCGCGTACGACATGAACGAAAAATCGTTCATGAGCTTTTTGCGGTAAGCGTCCATGGTCTTTCCGTCTTTTTCACAGGCGTCCCACTTGTTCACGGCGATGATGCAGCCCTTGCCCGCCTCGTGCGCGATACCGGCGATCTTGGAATCCTGCTCCGTAAAGCCCTCGGTCGCGTCGATCATGATCACACAGACGCCGGCGCGCTCCACAGCCGCCACGGCCCTGAGCACGCTGAATTTTTCGATCCGGTCGTCCACCTTTGATTTTCTGCGCAGCCCCGCCGTATCGATAAAAACGAATCTGCCGTGTTCGTTTTCGACAACGGTATCCGTCGCGTCGCGCGTCGTGCCGGCGATATCGCTCACAAGCATCCGCTCTTCCCCGCAAAGGGCGTTCACCAGCGACGATTTTCCTACGTTCGGCTTGCCGATCACGGCGACGCGTATCCCCTCCACGGCCGTTTCATCGGGATCAGCCGCGGGCAGGAGGGCAAAAACGGCGTCCAGCAGATCGCCCGTGCCGTGCCCGTGCACGGCGGAGACCGCGACCGGATCGCCGAGGCCGAGATTATAAAACTCATAGAACTCCGCAGGCGCTTCCCCCACGGAGTCGCACTTGTTCACGCAGAGCACGATCGGCTTGCCGCTCTTCTGCAGCATGGAAGCGACCTCCAGATCGTTTGCCGTAACCCCGCAGCGCAGGTCCGTCACCATGATGATGACGTCCGCCGTGCCGATGGCAAGCTGCGCCTGTCTGCGCATCTGCGAAAGGATGACGTCGTCCGAATACGGCTCGATGCCTCCTGTGTCGACAAGCAGAAAACGCCTGTCGAGCCACTCGCAGTCCGCGTAGATACGGTCGCGCGTAACGCCGGGGCGGTCGTCCACAATGGCGATCCGCTGCCCCGAAAGCTTATTGAAAAGCGTGGATTTGCCTACGTTCGGCCTGCCCACGACGGCAACAATGGGTTTTGCCATGATCTACTCCTTATCTTGCGTCGGAATATCCGCCGAATACGCCTCAAAAAACGCGTCGGCGATCGAGGCGCCGTCGCAGGGCGTAACACGGATGCGGGCGAAAAGCGCCCTCTCAGCCTCTTCCTTTGTGATATCGTCAAGAAACACCGGCTCTTCGGCGGAACGGAACATGACCGAGGGCAGCATCAGAAGCGGCGCGCAAAAGCCCTGTTCGCGAAGCCCGTCGATCAGATCCCGCCCGGTTATAAGGCCCGCGACCGTCACATCCGGCCCGAAAAAGCGGTTTTCGATCCCGTACACGTCAATGACGCTTTCGGGGAACCTGGCGGTAAAGGCGCCGGCCAGATACCGCATAAGAGACAGCGCCGCCATGCCTGTGGCAACGGCAAACCGGCGGGGTTTCGCGTCCGCCGTGAAGGAAGCGAGCGCTTCCTCAAAATCAGCCTTTGTCGCGGCGATCATGCCGACGCCGTTTTCAAGCTGCGGAAAATCGCCGTAGTAATCGCAGCCGGGCAGCTCACGGCCGGCCAGCTGAAAAAACTCATCTGAGGGATACGCGAGCTTCTCAAGCCCGCGCTCGGTACGCCGGCTGTTGAACGAGTCGATCCGGTCGATCACGTCCGCCGCGCCTTCCGGCGTATATTTCGTCAGCGGAAACAATCCGTCTCTGTATTTCGTGAGCCCTACCGGCACGGCGGCTACGCTCATCACGCCCGAAAGCGCCGAAAGCGCTGCGAGAGAATCGGTGAGCGACGCTCCGTCGTTGACGCCGGGGCACAGGACCAGCTGCGCGTTGATGGAGATGCCGGCGTCGGAAAAACGCCGCAGCAGCTTCAGGCTTTCCCCCGCGCGGGGATTGCGCATCATACGCACGCGCAGCTCCGGATCCATGGTGTGAACGGAGACGTTCACGGGACTGATGTGCATCTCTTCGATCCGGGCCGCGTCGCGCTCGCTCAGATTCGTCAGCGTGATATAATTCCCGAACAAAAAAGAGAGACGCGCGTCGTCATCCTTGAAATACAGCGAATCCCTGAGCCCTTTCGGCATCTGATCGATGAAACAGAAGATGCAGTGATTCCTGCATGTTCTGTGTCGGTCCATCAGATAGGTCTCAAAGGTGAACCCCAGCGCGTCGGGATCTCCCCCTGTACGCACACGGAAGCGTCGGCGTTTCCCCCGGCCGTTTTCCGTTACGACGCTCAGCAGATCCTCCTGCGCGTAAAATCTGTAATCGAGCACGTCGGCGATCTCATGCCCGTTGATCGAAAGCAGCCTGTCTCCCGGGCGTACGCCCTTCGCGGCGGCGCGGGAACCGGCGGCGACATTCTGTATCTTTACAGCCATATTCTTTGACCCAAACAGCAAAAAGGCGGGGAAGTGATCTTCTCCACCTGTGCTGTTACAGCTCGGTATCGCAAAACCGTAAGGGTTAAGCCTTAGTCTTCTACCTTGATCACCTGACGGCCGTTGTAATAGCCGCAGGCATGGCACAGTCTGTGAGACTCTTTGAATTCACCGCACTGCGGGCACTTTTCGATGGCAGGCGCGCTGATCTTCCACAGGTTATTGCGTCTTTTGTCTCTTCTCGCTTTTGAAACTCTTCTTGCAGGTACAGCCATTTTTTTATCCTCCTAAATCATAAGCGGGCGATCACCCGTTCAGGATCTCCGACAGCGCATCCCACCGGGGATCCTTCCTTTTTTTACAGCCGCAGCTCCCCCGGTTGAGATCAGCCCCGCACATCGGGCAAAGCCCCTTGCAGTCTTCGCGGCAAAGATACCGCTGAGGCAGCGAGAGAATGATATCCTCCGCGACGAGCGCATCCAAATCGAGAACGGCGGAATCCACCGCGATGTACAGATCCTCATCCTCCGATTGGGCATGACGGATCAGGATATGCACAACGGGCAGCCGTTCTTCTTTCAGGACCGGTTCCCCGCATCTGGCGCACTGTGTTTTTACCGTGAACGCGGCTTCGGCCTCCAGACGCACGATGCCGGTTTTGTTGTAAACGCGCCCCTCGACCGATACGGGATCGGGGATCAGGGGTTCGCCCGCGCCGAACGAATACGAAAACGGGATCTCGGCCCCTTCGACCTCAAAAACCGGACCTAAATTCAGCAACACCGAAACGTTTCTCCCCTCGCAGGAAAGCTGCCGGACCGGCGCCGGTACGCCGGCGCCGAAACAGACACAACCAGTATTATATACGCGACAAAACGGTTTGTCAACCAAAAATAACGGAATTTCGCGATTAATTTTCGATAATGCAGTCGTTGAAAACGCTCTCAGGCAGGTTTTCTTTCGCAGTTGAGACCGTAAACGTGAACACGATGCCGGTCAGCTCGCTCAGACGCGCGATCTTGCCGATAAACGCGGCAAACTCGTTGTAGTCTCTGCCGCCGATCTTCAGCGTGGCGTCTACGAGCAGATCCGTGATGTCGTGATCGCCCGCGCACAGCCCCGCCAGAAAACCGTAAAACGCGTCGTAGCCGCTGATGCCCCAGTTCGCCGCGGCGATGAGACGGACGCGGTAGCTCACCTGATAACGAAGCAGATCGTCTTTTTCAACACATACGACGTTGCCCTTTGAATTCGCAAGCGCTTCGCTCACGCGCTCGAGCAGCTTCTTCGTTTTTCCGGAGCCTTTTTCCCCGATCAGAAGTTTTACCATATCAAATATGCTCCTTTCGTTTCCTGAAACCTAATTATACAGGTTTTATCCCTCGTTTGCAAGTCTTTTTTTAAGCTCCCGGGCCAGTTCCTCGTACCCGGGCTTTCCGAGCAGCGCGAACATATTGCGTTTATAGCTCTCCACGCCCGGCTGGTTGAAGGGATTCACGCCCAGCATGTAGCCCGACACCGCGCAGGACATTTCGAAGAAATAGATCAGCTCCCCGAGGGTGAAGGCGCCCATCTGAGGGCATTCGATCAGAATGTTCGGCACGCCGCCGTCGGTATGCGCGAGCACCGTGCCTTCAAACGCGCGGCGGTTGACGTAAGACATATCCCTGCCGGCGAGGTAGTTGAGCCCGTCGGCGTTCTCAGCGTCCATTTCCACTCTCAGGTCGCGCTTGGGCCGGTCAAAACAGACGACCGTCTCAAACATCAGACGTACGCCCTCCTGCACATACTGCCCCAGGGAATGCAGATCCGTCGAATAGATCGCGGAAGCGGGAAAGATCCCCTTGCCGTCTTTGCCCTCGCTCTCGCCGAAGAGCTGCTTGAACCATTCGTTCATCATGGTGAAATCCGGTTCATAGGAGACGATCATCTCGACCGACTTGCCCTGCCTGTACAGCAGATTCCGGATCGCCGCGTAACGGCAGCAGTCGTTTTTCAGCACGTCTCTGTCGGCGTAGCGGCGCATCGCTTCGCCGGCGCCGGCCATCAGGGCGTCGATATCGATGCCGGCGGCCGCGATCGGCAGCAGCCCGACCGCCGTCAAAACGGAATAGCGTCCGCCCACGCCGTCGGGCACGACGAAGGTCTCGTATCCCTCGCGCAGCGACAGCTGTTTGAGCGTGCCGCGCGTGCGGTCCGTCGTTACATAGATCCGCCCGGCAGCTCCCTCTTTGCCGTATTTTTTCTCAAGAAGCGCGCGGAAAAAGCGGAACGCGATGGCGGGCTCCGTCGTCGTTCCGGATTTTGAGATCACGTTCACGGAAAAATCCGTATTTTCGCAGACGGAGAGCACCTCCGAAAGCTCGCAGGGCGAGATGCTGTTGCCCACGAAAAAGATCTTCGGCGTATCGGTCGCGGTCACATTGTAATTCTTCGATCTTACGAATTCGATGGCGGCCCTTGCCCCGAGATAGGAGCCGCCGATGCCGATCACGACCAGCACGCGGGAATCCGAGACGATCTTCGCCGCGGCCTGTTTGATCCGCGCGAATTCCTCTTTATCATAATCCTCGGGCAGCGTCAGCCAGCCGTGGTAATCGCTCCCCGGCGCGCCGGCGCTGTTTTCAAACAGCATGCTCTGCGCCCTCGCGGTCTCATCCGCCGCCTGACGCAGGGCTTCTTCATTCAAAAAACCGTTGAGATAACGGCAGTTCAGTCTGATCGACATATCTCAGGATCCTCCACTTCCCACTTTTGATGTATTCTACTATATTCTTTTCCTTTTTTCAAGGGAAACACCGTCTTTTTTCGAAAAAACTCAGTTTTTCCCGTTCTCTGCGCCTGCCGCCCGCATCAGCCGCCTCACGGCCCCCGGCAGCGTCAGCCGGGCCACGTCCTCCGCCGCCGTGATGGGGCATTGGGCCAGCAGCCTGCCTCCCGCGGAGTAACGCACCGTGCCGACCGTATCGCCGCGTTTTACGGGCGCCTCTACCTCCGGCAGAAACTCCACGCTGACTTCTACGGTCTTTCCCGTGCCCTTGTCAAGCACCATCCCCTCGGGCGCGGAAAAGAAAGGGAGCGCCTGCGGCGCTTCGCCGAAGCGGACGGGCACGCGGCCTGCCAGCGCCTCGGCGGGCGTCTCGGGGCGGTATAGCTCATACAGCGAAAAACCGTGATCGAGCAGCCGGGCGGCCGAAGCGAAACGGGCTTTGCTGTCCGGCGCGCCGAGCACCACCGCGATGAGCGTCATGCCGTCTCTGCGCGCAGCGGCGCTCACGCAGCAGCCGGCTTTCGAGGTCGTGCCGGTCTTCAGGCCTACCGCGCCGGGATACGTTCTGATCAGCCGGTTCGTGTTGACGAGCTGCGTCTTTCCCTCCCGCAGGGTATCCATCCAGATCGAGGCGTATTCCTCGATCCACGCGTGCGACAGCAGCGCGCGGGACATCACGGCAACGTCGAAGGCGGAGGTCAGATGCGACGCGGTATCGTCGTCCAGCCCCGTGCAGTTGTCGAAATGGGTATCGTTCATACCGAGCTCCTGCGCTTTTCGGTTCATCTGCTCCGCAAACGCGCTCTCACTGCCGGCGATGGCCTCGCCCAGCAGCGTACACGCGTCGTTCGCGCTGTATACAAACGACGCCTTCAGCAGATCCTCCACCCGCATCTCTTCGCCCGGCTCGAGCCAGATCTGGCTGCCGCCCTTGTTCGCCGCGGATTCGGAGCAGGTCAGCGTCTGTTCCCGCCTGAGCTTTCCCGCTTCGATCGCTTCCGCTGTCAGCAGCAGCGTCATGATCTTGGTGACGGAAGCGGGATAAAGCCTTGCGTGTTCGTTTTCCGCGCCGAGAACGAGCCCTGTTTCGGCGTTCATAAGCACATACGCCTTCGCCTGCACCTCCACCGGCAGACGGTCCGGGACCGTGCAGAGCGCTTCGCCGGAAACAAAACGGGCTTCGGCGCCGGGGGCGGCCGCGGACGATACCGGTCCGCAAACAAGGAGCGGGAGCGCGCACGCGGCGGCCGCGATCCATGAAACGATTCGTTTATACAGCATATAAAACACCCCTTTTTGAGACTCCTTATACATTATGCGCGTCCTAAGGCCGCTATGCACGGGCAAAAAAAACGCTTGCATCCGCCGGAACGAAACAGTATAATGAGGAAACGGAAGGAGGGATTGCCATGAAGGTTTCGTTTACGACTCTGGGATGCAAGGTCAATCAGTACGAATCGAACGGGCTGCTTTCGCTGCTGGTCGGCTGCGGGTATACGCTCGCGGCCCCCGGCGAAGAGGCGGACGTATATATCGTGAATTCCTGCACGGTGACGGCGGAGAGCAGCCGAAAATCCCGGCAGGCGCTGCGCCAGCTGCGCAGAAACCACCCGAACGCCGTCACGGTGCTCACCGGTTGCTATTCGCAGGCTTTTCCGGATGAGGCTTCCGCGCTCGAAGAAGCGGATATCATTCTCGGCAACAAAACGAACGCCAGACTGCCGGACCTTCTCAGGCAATTCTTTTCCGCCCGGGAACGGGAATTCTGCGTGAGCGCCCACGCCCCCGGCGACCCCTTTACGGGCGGGGCCGTCAGCGAGTACGAAGGGCATACCCGGGCCTTTGTCAAGATACAGGACGGCTGCAACCGCCGCTGCTCCTACTGCATCATCCCAACGGCGCGCGGTTTTTCCCGTTCAAAGAGTCCTCAGGAGATCCGGCAGGAGCTGAGCTCTGCCGCTGCGAACGGATACAAAGAGATCGTGTTCGTCGGCATCAATCTCTCCGCCTACGGTCTGGACTCCGATTCAGGTCTTGACAAAGCCGTGCGTCTGGCGGAAGAGACCCCCGGCGTGGAACGCATACGCCTCGGTTCGCTGGAGCCGGACCATCTGACGGACGACGTGATCGCGGGGCTCGCCGCCTGCACAAAATTCTGTCCCCAGTTTCATCTTTCGCTGCAAAGCGGCTCCGACCGCATACTCAGACGCATGAACCGGCATTATACGAAAGCGGAATACCGGCGGGTCTGCGAAAAGCTCGCGGCCGCCTTCCCCGCCGTTTCGTTTACCACGGACGTCATAGCCGGTTTCCCCGGCGAAACGCAGGCGGATCTGAGCGAGACCGCGGCGTTCATACGCGAGATCGGTTTTATGAAGACGCATGTATTCCCGTTTTCGGCCCGCGCCGGCACACCCGCCGCCGCCATGCCCGAGGCGCTTACCGCCGCCGTAAAGTCCGAACGCGCCGCCCTGCTGCAGCGGCAGGCGGACGAGGTGCGCCGCGTTCGGCTCACCCAGCTGATCGGCAGCGAAGCCTCCGTTCTGTTCGAAACGCCGAAAAACGGTCTGCAGAGGGGATATACAGAGCTGTACGTCCCTGTAAGCCTGAAAACCGAAGAGCCCCTCACAGGCAGCATCCGCCGCGTAAAACTCACGGGACTGACCCCGGACGGCTGCGAAGCCGACCTGCTGCCGCAATAAACACGCCGCCCTGCCCGGCTGAGCCGGACAGGGCGTTTCAGATTATTCCAAAGACTCGTAAAACAGCCTCAGCAGCCGGAACTGCATACCGGAGCATACGCTGAGATATCCCGAGGTGAGCCGCCCGAGAACAGGCAGCAGAGAGGGCTCCAGCGAAAAAGAAAAAACGCCCTCGAATTCGGAAAACACGATGTGCCGCATGGCCGAGATCACCGCGAGCGGAACCGTCTGGGCGTTCGATTCCCCCGCGCACCGTTCGCAGAGGAGTCTGCCGCCGGCGGCGTCAAAATGCATACGGGGCGTTTCAAACGCGCCGCAGACGTCGCAGCCGACAAGGGCGGGCATAAAGCCGGAGAGCGCGGCGTAGCGCAGCTCGAACACGGATTTGATCAGATGCATCGGCTTTTTATCAGCCGAGAGAAGGAACAGCGCGTTCAGGAACAGCCGGAGAACGTCCGGGTCGGAGCTGCCCTCCGTCGCCGTTTTGAGCAGCACTTCGCAGAAATACTGCGCGAGCGTCAGACGGGGCAGCGAAAGCCGAAGGTCGTAGAAGGTCTCTTTCAGCCCGGCCGCATTCAGATAATATACGCCGTTTTTTTCCGTGAGATCCATGTCGCTGTAACCGAACGGCACAGCCCCCGCGTGCAGGCGGCTGCGGGGGGACCGGGCGCCCCTGGCAAAGGCGCGTATGAGCCCCCGCTCACGCGTCAGGATAAAAACGACAAGATCCGCCTCTCCGGTCGGGCTTGTTTTCAGGACCGCGCCGTCCGTCCGGAACCGTTCCATCAGTCAAGACCGAAGTTATGGATCAGGCCTTCCCGGTTGCGCCAGTCCTCTTTCACCTTGACCCAGCAGTGCAGACTCACCTTGCAGCCGAAGAACCGTTCCATCTCGATCCTTGCGCCGGTGGAGATCTTTTTGAGCATCTCGCCGTTCTTGCCGATCAGGATCCCCTTGTGGCTCGCTTTTTCGCAGTAGATCGTCGCGTCGATATCCAGGATCGGCGCGTTCTCACGTTCGCGGAAGCGCTCGATCGCGACGGCGGTGCCGTGCGGGATCTCATGCTCGACGTTGCGCAGGATTTTTTCTCGGATATACTCCGCCGCGATCACCTTTTCAGGCTGATCGGTCAGCGTATCGTCAGGAAAAAGATGTTCGCCGGGGAACGCGAGGGCCGAAAGCTCCGATTCCAGCGCCCCCATGCCGGATCCGTCTTTGGCCGAAATCGGCACAACGGCGGCAAAATCGAAGAGCGCCGCGTACCGGGCGATCTGTTCGAGCAGCGTTTCCTTCTGCCCGACGGTATCGATCTTATTCACAGCGAGCACGCATGGGATCTGCTCTTTTTTTATGCGGGCGATCAGCGTACGCTCGGCTTCGCGCACCTCTCCGCGCGGCTCCACGACCAGCAGACACGCGTCCACGTCGCGGATCCCCGAGCCGACGGCGCGGTTCATCTTTTCGCCAAGCTTGTTTTTTGCCGTGTGATAACCGGGGGTATCGGTGAAGACCAACTGCACCTCCCCTTTCGTCAGCACGCCGAGTATCCTTGTGCGGGTGGTCTGGGGCTTGGGCGAAACGATCGCGATCTTTTCGCCCAGCATGCGGTTGAGGATCGACGATTTGCCCACGTTCGGGCAGCCCACGATCGCGATAAAAGCGGTTTTTGATTCTGCCATTGCGCGATCACTCCTCATCCATATAATAGCTGCCGTTGCGCTTGAGCCCCAGCTGCGAGAGCACCTGCTCTTCCTTCTCGCGCATGCGAACCGCGGCAAGGCCGCCGTCCACATGGTCGTAGCCCAGCAGGTGGAGCATGGAGTGCACGGTCAGGAAACCGATCTCACGCTCCAGCGAGTGGCCGTATTCCTCCGCCTGGCTCATCGCCTTCTGCACAGAGATCACGATATCGCCGAGCAAATACGCCCCGGTCTCGGGATCCTGATCGTAAACGCCGTTCTCCCCGAGCGGAAACGAGAGCACGTCCGTTTCGGCGTCGATGTTCCGGTGGATGCGGTTGAGTTCCCGTATTCCGGCGTTGTCAACAAAGCTGACGCTGATCTGCGCCGAGCCGCTGAACGCTTCCATCTGCAGCACCGCGTGGCAGCAGCGCCTTATCAGCAGGCGCACGCCCGCGGGTACGCGGACCGTCTTCTGTTCATCCCGGATCATAACCTTAACTTTTTCCGCCATGTATCTTTCCTCTTTCTGTCTGAAAGCGCCGGGCGCTTATTTTTTTTCGAATTTTTCGTAGGCGCGAATGATATCCTGGACGAGCCTGTGACGCACTACGTCCTTTTCCGAGAAGCGGATCACGGCGATATCGTCGATGCCCTTCAGGATCCTGACCGCCTCTTTGAGGCCGGATCTTTTCCCGTCCGGCAGATCGATCTGCGTGATATCGCCCGTGACCACGATCTTTGACTGAAACCCGAGGCGCGTGAGGAACATCTTCATCTGTTCGGGCGTTGTATTCTGCGCCTCATCCAGAATGATAAAGCTGTCGTCCAGCGTTCTGCCGCGCATGTACGCCAGCGGCGCGACCTCGATGTTGCCTTTTTCCTGATACTTCTGAAACGCCTCCGCGCCCAGCATTTCAAAGAGCGCGTCGTACAGGGGGCGCAGATAGGGATCCACCTTCTGCTGCAGGTCTCCGGGCAGAAAACCGAGCTTTTCGCCCGCCTCCACTGCCGGGCGGGTGAGAATGATGCGGTTCACTTCCTTTGCCCGGAACGCCTTTACGGCCATCGCCACGGCCAGATAGGTTTTGCCCGTGCCGGCCGGCCCCACCCCGAAAACGATGGTATGATCCCGTATCATCTCGACGTATTTTTTCTGGCCGAGCGTTTTGGGCTTTACCTGTTTGCCGTTCATTGTAAGGCAGATGCAGTCCGCCGCGAGCGAAGAGAGCTGCTCTTCGCTCCCCTCGTTGACAAGAGACATACAGTACCCCACGTTCTGATCGTTGAGCTCCTCGCCCTTGTTGATGAGCATGATGAGCCCTTCAAGCACCTTTGCGGCTTTGGCGACGTTCTCGGGCTCTCCGCTGATCTTCACGGCGCCGCCGCGGTTGAGAACGGTGACCCCGTAAGCTTTTTCTATCCTTCCGATATTCTTATCAAAGCTGCCGAACAGGCTCACGGCCTGCTCCATGCGTTCGATGTTGATCGACTGTTCCATATCAAACCTCCCGGCGCGTCAGCGCGTGAGCAGATCCACGATCCCGGCGTAAAGCTTTTCCGGGTGCTGCTGAAAACGTTCGCAGATGCTGTTTGCCTGCAGACTGTCGGCGGTATAGAGCACCGTCTGCATCATAAGCGTGTCGCCGTCCGATACAGACAGAACGGCCCGGTAGCCGCGGTCGAGCTTTTCGACGCGCGCCTCGGTGCCGCGACAGGCCTTTTCGCGCGAGATCAGCTCGATCACGGCGGAGACCGCCTTTTCCCGCACCCCGCGCGGCAGCTCCGTCTCGAGCCGGTCCGCCACCTCGCGGCCCGAGGGCGTTACCGTATAATAAACGTCCCCGTCGCGGGCGTCGGCGGATGCGAGACCGGCTGAGACCAGCGCCTCCAGCGCGTCGTTCACCTCAAAAAAGTTGGCGAGCGCGGTCGCGACCGGCACCGTGTTCAGATCGGTCTTCGAGATCGGCGCATCGAGAGAGCGCAGAATATAACACAGCAGGATACGGATATCGTTTTTGGTGCGAAGGCCACCCAGAACGGTGCCCCCGGTAAAGGCGTCGTACGGATTCGGCATGATGAAATTCCCTCCCATCCGGCAAAACAAATCTCAGCTCCGGCTTTTTCAGTTCATACGAAGAAAATCATACGGCGGCAGCGACACGCCGTTGATCAGCACGGAATAATGGTTGTAATTGACAAACACGGACGAGCCGTTCCCGTAATCGGTACGGAATACCCCGTTCGCGAGCTTTCTGTGCCCGCTGATGCGTTCGGAACACAGATCCCCCAGTTCGCTCTGCAGCGTGCGTATATTCTCCGCCGCCTCGGCGAGCGAGGACGCAAAATACAGCGGGGAGGAAGCGTCTGAATTCCACGCGTAATACGGAACGCCGCCGTATTCGACGCATTTGAGAAACGCGAGCCGCGAAGCGCCCGCGGTGTTGAACGCGGGGCCGGAATACAGCGCGCTTCCGTGCAGGATCGCGGGCAGAAACGGTACGCCCACATAGGAATCCGTCTGCGGGTGAGCGGGCTCATAGGGCAGATCCGTAAAAAGATCCGCGTCCCGCAGCATGGCGCCGTTCACCCCGCCGAGCGCCAGCGTTCCGGCTGAAGCGATCGCGCGCAGCTGTTCGGCCGCGGCGGCGTCTGCGCCCGCGCCGTTCTCATGACCGAGATCGGTATAATGCGCCGAGGCCGCGTCCGCCGCGTATACGCCCTGGAGCCCCAGAGAGCGGACCGCATCAAGTATACGAAGCGTATTTTTTTCCATCAGATCCGCTTTTATAAGAAACGCGGAAGGCTGCGCCCCGGCGGCGGAGAACGACCCCATCGGGACGCGTATACGGACAGTCTGACCGTTCAGCTTGCGCGCTGCGTCCCGTTCCGAAGAATAGAGCAGGTCCACGCCGGGCAGCACCCGGTAATTCTGAAGAGACGCGTATTCGCACAGAGACCGGAACGCGTCCTCTCCCCCGAGCGCGGCGGCAGGCGTGAGCGCGCCGCCGGGCTCCTGCGCAAGACCGCCGCCGAACGCGCCGAGAAGGAAGAGGTTCACGGAATCGACGCCTTTTCCCTTGAGCTGGGTGAGCAGGTCCTCCGCCTGGGCAAAATCAGTCTGTACGTCCTCCGTCTCTCCCGAAACGCTGCAGAGCACCGAGAGATTCAGCGGCGTTCGGTCGATCCCGAGCGAGGCCTCCCGCAGGCCGCCGGCGCGGATAAGCGTTTCACGGCAGGCGTCCGCCATGGCGACAGGGTCGCTGCGAAGCCCGTTCAGAAAGCGGTAAACAAGCGTGATATCGTCCGCCGTTCTGCCGCCGTAATATACACGCCCGCCGTCGCTCAGCGTGGCCGTGAGACGCATATCGGCGTAAGCGGAGCACACGCGGCGTACGCCGTCCGTCTGCTGCAGCGCGCGGATCTCGGCGAGCGAGGCTCCCCCGGTCACCGTACAGACGAAGGATTTCTCCCCCTGCCGGATCCCGAACGCGCCGAGGCTTGCGGCGGAGGCCTGACGGCCCGGCTCCGGCGAGACGACGTAGGTCAGATCCCGGTTCGTCTCATCCGTGAATCTGGTATAGATCACGGCGCCGCAGCCGTCCGGCACAAGGAGATAATCGTCGTAAGGCGCGTCGGAATAAGCGTTTTCGGCCTCGGCATCCACGGTCTGAACGTCCTCATCCGAGTCGGGCGTTTCCTCCGCGGGCGCGGCTGCGGCGGTCTCCTGCCCGTATACCACCGAGCCGAAATACGGCAGCACGGAGAGGGTCTCCACGGCGTATCCTTCCGACACAAAAAAGCTTTCTGCCGGCAGCGTTACGGTAAGCGTACCGCTGCCGAGCGTATAGATCACGGAAAAGCGCACCTGCAGATCGCCCGGCGAAAGCTCGGAGGTCTGCCGGTTCGCGACGTCGGAACGGTCTGAAAGCACATAATCCACGCGCAGAGCGCCGCCGTCCGTTTTATAAGAAAAAGAAGAAAAGGCCGCGGCGTGATCCTGCGTATTGAGAAGATAGACGCCTTTTTCACCCCGCACGGTCAGGGAAAACGACGCGCACTGCAGCGCGCCCGCTTCCGGCAGCGCGCTCCATACAAGGCTCCGCGCGTTGTCCCGCACAAAGACGCAGGCGGCGGCGGGGTCGAAAAGCAGAGACCACTCGCCCTCCCCGGCGACGGCGGAGGCCGACGCGGCGGACGCGTGATAAAGCCTGTCTTCGCCGCGCGGGGTAAGAAACACGCTGCCCGTCTCGGTGAAGGACGGAGCGCTCTTAACGCCTGAGCGGCACGATGAAAACAGAACGAGCGCGCACAAAAGCGGGACAGGCAGCGATCGAATCAGTTTTTGCCGGAAGCCGTGCCGCATACCTGCTCCTCCTTTTTAAATAATCGCGTCTATCTTAGCACACCCGCGCCAAAATATCAAGCGGAGAGAAAGAAAAAACCTTTCGTCCCGTTATTTCTTTTCGGCTCGCCGAAGGGTTTACGGTTACCCTGTAACGCGTTACGGGCGACCGCGATTCGCGCAGGCGGGTAACTGTACTTTTTACATGAATGTAACTTGCAAATACTCCTGTGCTGTGATATAGTATGAAGCAAGGAGATCAAAACGAAAGAAAGGAGATGACACAGACCGGCTTCTCCCCATGCCCTTCTGTGCCGCAAACATGCATATGCCCGCCGGATTTTATCTGTGGATCGCCCTTGCGGTCGTCTTTGCCGCCCTTGAAGGCATGAGCGCCCAGCTGATGGGCGTATGGTTCGCCCTCGGCGCCGTCGCGGCCGTGATCGCCTCTGCCTGCGGCGCTTCGGTGCCGGTGCAGGTCGCGATCTTCGCCTCGGTATCCGTTATCGCGCTCGTCGCCACGCGTCCGCTTGTAAAAAAGCTGCTGAAAAAACGCGTTCAGCCCACGAACGCGGACCGCTGCATCGGCGAAAAGGCCGTCGTTACCGAAGAAATCGACAACACCCTCGGCAAAGGCGCGGCAAAGGTAGGCGGCGTGGAATGGACCGCCCGCAGCGAAACGGATGCGGTCATCCCGGCCGGCGCCTACGTGCGCGTAACGCGCATCGACGGCGTAAAGCTTATCGTGGAGCCTGTCGCCTGATTCGCCGCAGTTCCCCCATCCGATCTTTTAACAGGAGGTAAAAAAAATGGACAATCCCTTGATCTACGTACTCTTCGGTCTGCTTGCGCTGGTGGTCATCATCATCGCGGCCAACATCAAGATCGTTCCCCAATCAAAAGCCTACGTCATCGAGCGTCTCGGCGCGTTCTCAGAGACGTGGCAGACGGGCTTCCACATCAAGATCCCGGTGATCGAGCGCGTCGCGAAGGTCGTTTCGCTCAAAGAGCAGGTGGCGGATTTTCCGCCGCAGCCCGTTATCACAAAGGATAACGTGACCATGCAGATCGATACGGTCGTTTTCTTCCAGATCACCGACCCCAAGCTCTTCACCTACGGTGTTGAGAGCCCTCTCTCCGCCATCGAGAACCTGACCGCCACAACGCTCAGAAACATCATCGGCGACATGGAGCTCGACCATACCCTCACATCCCGCGATACCATCAACGCCAAGATCCGCGTCATCCTTGACGAGGCGACGGACCCCTGGGGCATCAAGGTCAACCGCGTGGAGCTGAAGAACATCTTCCCGCCCAGAGAGATCCAGGACGCGATGGAAAAGCAGATGAAAGCCGAGCGCGAGCGCCGCGAGGCGATCTTACGCGCCGAAGGCGAAAAAGCCTCCGCCGTACTGGTGGCGGAAGGTGAAAAAGAGGCGAAGATCCTCGCCGCCGAAGCCGACAAGCAGGCCGCGATCCTGCGCGCCGACGCCGTAAAGGAAGCGAAGATCCGCGAGAGCGAAGGCGAAGCGCAGGCCATTCTCGCCATCCAGCGAGCCACCGCGCAGGGCATCGAACTGATCAACGCGGCAAATCCCGGCGAAGGGATGCTGCGCATCCGCTCGCTCGAAGCGTTCGAACACGCCGCCGACGGACAGGCGACCAAGATCATCGTTCCCTCCGAGATCCAGGGCATTGCGGGTCTTGTAGGAGCCATACAGGGAACGGCAGGCAAATAACCGCCGCGGCAACGCGGAACGGACAGGTACCGCGCCTGTCCGTTTTTTTGTTTTTTCTGTTTTTTTCCGGCCCTGACTCTTTACTTTTTCCGTTCCGAATTGTATAATATTACCGAAGGGAGCAGGTGCTCCCCATCCTAAGGAATGAAAGGCAGGGATCAGAATGCAGTCGCGAACACGCGTCGGGGTCAAAACCGGCGCAGGTATTTCCCTGCTGATCTTCTTTGTTTTCCTTGTCATCCTGACTGGCTGCTGCAAATGTAAAAAATCCGGCAACTGCGGCTGTAATACCGAAGAAACCGAGAGCGTTACGGCCGAAGACGGATCGGGCAGCACCGAAGAGATAACGGACGAACCTTCCGGCTCCGCCGCCGGGACCGCCCATCCGGCCGAAGACGCTTCCGGGCAGCCGGAGGTCGAAAACGGCGAAACGCAGCAGGGTACGACCGCGTGGCTGACCATTCCCGTGACCCCGGTGGAAGCGCCGGCGGCCGAGACCGCAGCTCCCACCGAAACTGAGACGGATCCCGCAACGGAGCCTGAAACGCCCGCCCCCGA
>CADBOC010000346.1 GCA_902796175.1 Oscillospiraceae bacterium
AGACAGAGACAAATATAGAGACAGATACAGATACAGAGTCATGTTTGTGCGCGTTGTTCCGTTCGGAACAACGCTGCGCCGCGCACAAAAAAAACGCCGGAGGCGACAAGCGGAAAAAAGCGGTGGGGGTTACGTTTGCCGGGGGGAATGTGATACAATAAGCCCAGTCTATTCAAAGCGCAGGCCGGCGTTTTTCTCTTGACGGGACCGCCGCGTTCTGCTACAATCGTTTTGAACAAAATCGGGAGGTTTCGTCCGTGAAAAAGCTGTATCTCATCGCGCGCAACCATATGGATCCATCCTGGCTCCGCTGCTTTACAGACCATTTCGACCACCCCGAGACGGGGGAGGTCGTGCGCCCCTACGCCGATATCGAGGAGGAGCAGATCCTCGAATACATGGATTTCGCCGAGCTCTACGGCGTAAAATACCAGATCGAGCAGGCGCTCGTCGTACAAAAGTTCTTAGAGCGCAACCCGGATCAGCGCGAGCGCTTCGCGTCTTTGGTCAAGCGTGGGCTTTTGGAGCTGGCGGGCGGCGGCGAGACCGTGATCGACCGCAATCTGCCGCAGGGCGAGAGCTGGGCGCGCAGCGACCTTTACAGCCGCGACTATTATCAGAAGACCTTCGGCGTTTCCCCGCGCTACGCCATCACGCCCGATATTTTCGGCCTGCCGGCGCAGCTGCCGCAGTATTTCCGCTCCGTCGGGTACGACGCGCTGATCATCTTCGACCGCGTTTTCAAGAACAGCCGCCCCTTCTGGCGCGGGCTCGACGGCACGCTCATTGTGATGGACGGCTGTTTTCTGCAGCCGCCCAAGCCCAACCTGCGCACGGCGGACTGCGTAAAGCTGCCCGCCTGCCCCGTATGCCGTGGCCGCGGGTGCGAGACCTGCCGGGGCACGGGGATCGAACCCGGCTACGACATGACGCGGAGCGATAAATCCCTGCGGCAGGGCGCGTACTACGGCAACATGTCGGCGGATGATTTTCTGGAAGCGCTCCTTGAGACCGAAAAGGACGAATACTTCGCCATGATCACCACCGAGGAGCCGCGCATCGGCGGTTTCCTCTACGGGCCGCTGAAGGAGGCGGCCGCCCGCCACGGCATGGAGGTGGAATACCTGACCTTTGAGGAAAACCACGACCTGTGGTGCAAGGGGCAGGTGCGGCGGCTGCTGAACGGCGACACGCCGGAGGCGGATATCGACCCGCGGCTGGACGGCAACCCGGCCGGCTGCGGCTGCTACTCCTCCCGCATTGAGATCAAAAAGGCGAACCGGCAGCTTGAGGACCTGCTGCTTGAAGCGGAGTGCCTCGCGGCCCTCACCCGTCTGAACGGCGCGTGGCGGACGGATACAACGCCCCGCCGCGATTACCCGGAGCGAAAGATCGCCGAAGCGTGGAAAAAGATGGCGTTTCTGCAGTTCCACGACTGCGTGACCGGCACGCACGTGGACGCGGCCTATGAGGAGCTCAAACGCACGGCGCGGGAGATCAGACGAAACGCGTATCAGATCTACGCGGACGCGGCGAAGGAATTCCTGAAAACGCGCGGCTTTGAGACCCCGGCGGGGTATTACGCCGCGGTGCTCTTCAACCCCACGCCCTACCCGCTGGAATACCCGCGCCTTTCGCTGCAGACGCCGGACGACGCCGAACGCGTCGCCGTATTCGACGAGGCGGGCGCGCCGCTGCCGGCCTTCGATCAGACCTTTACGCCCCTGTTCGTGGGCAAGGCCGCCCGGCTGCGCCTGAAAGCGACGGTGCCCGCCTTCGGCTGGCGGCGCGTACTCTGGCAGGCTGAGACCGGGCCGGAACGCGTCGAACGGATGAAAGCGGAGACGCTCATCCTTGAAAACGAATATTTCAGAGTAGAGTCCGGGCAGAACGGGATCCGGTCTGTCTTCGACAAACGCCTCTCCCGCGCCATACTCGGCAAAAACGCCGGCGGTCTCGCAGCGGGGCGGGATCTCGGCAGCGCGTGGGGCCGGAACGAACCGGAACAAAACCACCGAACGCTGCTCCCCTCCGCCGCAGCGCTCGAGACCGGCAGGGGCTTTCGGCGGCTGATCTTCACCGGCAGCGTTACGGAACCCGAAAACGGCGTTCGGAAGCTCGACTGGCGGCAGACCGTTACGCTCTATGACGGCGAAGCGCTGCTCAGGTACCGCACCGAGCTCGACTGGGACGGCGAAAACACCCGCGTTTTCGCGGATTTCGCCCCCGCCTTCCCCCACGACGGCAGAGTCTGGTGCGAGGTGCCCTTCGGCATGCAGGCGAAGGAGCCCCCGCAGGTCGAAAGCATCCTCGGCCTGACGGACGAGTGGCCGAGCCAGGGCTACGCCGGGCTTTCGGACGGTGAAACAAGCTTCGCCGTATTAAAGGGCGGCCTTGCCGGTACCCGCGTACAGGAAGACCGTCTGCAGATCAGCATCCTGCGCGCCTTCGCCGCCGACGACCCGCGCTACGCCGGCGCCTCTGACCGAGGCCGCCACGTCTGCGAATACGCCGTCGCCGCATGGCGCGGCGCGTTCGTCGACGGCGACCCCGCCGCCCTCGCCGCGCGCTTTTTAACGCAGGGCTTCACCGCCCCCGTGACCGGCCCCGGCATCTGGAACGACCCGGCCCTCGCGCCGCAGGCGAATACCGAAACAGCGGGCTGCCTCCTCCCTTGGCTCTCCGCTCTGCCGAAGGGCCTGCGCCTGAGCACCTTCAAATGGAGCCTCGACGGCAAAAACCCCGTCCTCCGCTTCTGGGAAAGCCGCGGCAAACCCGCGACTCTCGCCCTCCCCGAGGGCGTAAAGCTCCTCCCCTGCAACACCCTCGAAACCCCGACCGGCGAAGCAGCCGTCAGCGCCTACACCTTCCGCCCCTTCGAGATCGCCACGTTCCGGGTGATGCTGTAAGCGATATAAA
>CADBOC010000347.1 GCA_902796175.1 Oscillospiraceae bacterium
CGCCGCGGCCCGGCCGCCGCTTTCCGCAGCCTTCTGAAATACAGCCTGAAGCAGACGAGCAGCAGCAGATTGTTGCCGATCATGCAGCCCCACGCCGCCGTAAGGCCGAGGCCGAGCAGGCGGGTGCAGATCAGCGTGCCGCCGATGCGCACGCCCCACATGCAGAAGATGTTGAACACGAAGGGCATGCCGGTCTTTCCCATGCCCTGCAGCATGCCCTCGGTCACGATCGAAACGCCGTAGAACGGTTCGCTGAGCGCCACCATGCGAAGAACGGCCGCGCCAAGGCGTATGACCTCGGGGTCTTTGGAAAACAGGCGCGTCATCTGCGGGGCAAAGGCGAAGAGCAGCCCGCCCGAGACCAGCATCATGCCGACCTCCAGAAAACAGATCACGCGCGAGAGCCTGCCCACGCGTTCGCGGTCGTTCGCGCCCACGGCGTTGCCCGTGAGCGTGGCGGCGGCGGTCTGCATGCCGTAGCCCGGTATGTAAAAAGCGGATTCCACGGTGTTCGCCACCGTGTGCGCGGCGGTCGAGACCGCCCCCAGCGCGTTGATGGCGGAGGCGAACACCACGTAGCCGAGCGAGGTTAAAAACCGCTGCCCCATGTTCGGCAGCGCGATCTTCAGGCACGCGCGCAGCACGGCTTTGTCCGGCTTCAGAGAGCCCCCCACCGGGCTGACGGCGGGGTGGCGCAGCAGCGCCCATGTGATCAGAACGCCGCCGAGCGTCAGCGATACGGCGGAAGCGGCCGCCGCGCCCGTAACGCCCATGCCGGCGCCCGGGATTCGGACCGTCTGTCCGAAGAGTTCGGCCTCCCGCGTCGGGTAGATCAGCAGAAAGTTCAGCCCCACGTTCACGCCGTTCACCAAAAGGCCCGTCAGCATCGGCGTAACGGTGTCGCCGGCGGCCCTGAGCACGGTGCCGAAAAGGATGCTCGCGGTGCGGAAAAACATGGGCAGATAAAGAATAAAAAAGTATTTTGAGGCGGTCTCCCGCACGGCGGGGTCGGTCTGCATCCACACCGGTATCACGCGGCTGAGCGAAAGCGTGGCCGCCGTGAAAAACGCGCCGGTGACGAGCATCACCAGCACGCACTGCGCGGCCGCTTTTTTTGCGCGGCGGGCGTCTTCTGCCCCCAGCGCCTGCGAGATGTACGCCAGAAAGCCGATGCCGAGGGCGTGGATGGCGGAGCCGATCAGCCAGTTCACCGTGGTCGTCGCGCCAACGGCAGCCGTCGCCGCCGTGCCGAGGGTGCCCACCATAAAGGTATCCGCGTACTGCACGGCGGTCTGCGTCAGCTCCTCGAGCATCGTAGGCCAGGCGAGGCGCAGCACGCCCGGCAGCAGAGAGAGATAGGGATCGTTCTGTTTTATTCGTTTCATGCCCGTTATCATAGCATAATCGCGCAAAATGCGCAAGTGGCGTTGCACTTTTTCGCTGCATGTGCTATAATGCACGGGAATGGAGGATGATTTTTCGTGAAAAAGCTTTTGTCTGTGGCGGTTGCGGTGTTGCTCAGTTTCGCGGCCCTGCTGCCGGCGTTTGGCGCCGAACGGTGGGATGCGGACGGCGACGGCAGCCTTACGGCGTCTGACGCGCGTTTTGCGCTGCGCGCGAGCGTGGGGCTCGAAACGCCGGCGCCCGGCTCCCGCCGCTTTCTGGCCGCGGATGCGGACGGCGACGGCCGTCTGACGGCTTCTGACGCGCGTCTGCTGCTGCGCGCGGGCGTGGGGCTCCCCGCCGGGGCTTTGACGGATCCGCCCGAGGCCGGCGGGGTGAGCGCCGGGCTGGCGCTGGCCGAGGCCCGTTTCGGTCTCACGCTGCTCGGGAAAATGCTCGGCGGAAGGGCGGAAAACGCCATGGCGTCGCCCTTCTCCGTCTCCTCGGCCCTCGCCATGACGGCGAACGGCGCCGAAGGGGAGACGCTGCGGGGGATCCTGGAAGCGCTCGGCGCGCCGGATCCCGATACGCTGAACAAGGCTCTTTACAGCGCCGCTTCGGCGCTGCCGGAGCGGAACGGCTGCTTCGTCCGTTCGGCGAACAGCCTGTGGGTCGCGCCCTTCGCGGCCCCGTGCGTCCGTGAGCCGTTCCTTGGCGCAAATCTCCGCTTTTACGGCGCGGGCGTCAGCCTTCTGCCTGAAAACGGCGGGGGCGAGGCGCTGATCAACAACTGGGTATCCGAACAGACTCAGGGCATGATCGGTCAGATCGTTGACCGTCTGCCGCCCGACGCCGCCATGGTGCTGCTCAACGCCCTGTGCATGGAGGCGGAGTGGGCCAGACCCTACCGGGAAGAGAACGTTTCGCCCGCTCCCTTCGCGTCGCCGGAGGGGGAAAAGACCGTGGATATGATGTACGGCTCCGAAACGCTCTATCTGGAAAACGACGCCTTTACGGGCTTTCTCAAGCCCTACGCCGGCGGGGACCTCGCCTTCGCGGCCCTGCTGCCGAAGCAGGATCTCGCGGCGGGCGAGCTGCCCGGCGCGATCGGGGCCGAGGACTTTATGTCGCTGCTGCACAGCGCCTCGTATGGCCATGTGGAGGTCGCGATGCCGAAATTCAGCTTTGCGTACGGCGCTTCTCTGCGTTCCGCCCTCAGCGAAATGGGGATGGCGCGTCTCTTTACGCCGGCGGCGGAGCTTTCAGCCATGTTCGCGCCGCCGGTGCAGCCCATGGTATCCGACGTGCTGCACAAGACCTTTATCGACGTGGATACCGCCGGCACCCGCGCGGCGGCCGCCACCGCCGTGATCGTGAAGGATTCCGCCTTCTTCCTCGATTCGCATACCGTCCGGCTGGACCGTCCCTTCCTCTTCGCGATCGTGCTGGGCGAGCAGCGTCTGCCGCTCTTCATCGGCGTGGTGAGCGATCCCTCTGCCGGGCGGCAGGGATAAGCCTATGAACGGGATCAAAGCGGTTCCGGCGGTGCTATGGCTGGCCGCCCTGCTTTTTGCCGCCGGCTGTACGCAGAAGAGCGCCGCCCCCTCCGCGGATAAGACCGTGGTAAAGCAGGAGGAGTACGCCGGGGTGCTCGCGGCGGGGCAGGCCTTCGGCGTATCGCCCGCCGAGGGAGTTTACGTTACAAAGCTCTTCTCCTACACCGGCGCGTCGCCGGAGAACGCGGAGGGAAAAACCGTGAAGAACGCGGCCGCCGTCGAGATCGTGAATCTTTCGCCTCTCGCGTTCCGCTGTCTTGATTTTACGATAAGCTGCGGCGAAGACGCCTACCGCTTTTTCGTCACCGCGCTGCCCGTTGGGGGCAGGCTGACGGCGGTGGAAAAGGAGGGGACCCCTCTGGGCTCCGCCGAAGCGCCGTCTCTCACGGTAAAAAGCGCCGAGCCCTACGCCGAGGCGCTCTCGCTGCACGCGGAGCTCTTCGCGGTCACGGTGAAACAGGGCGCGATCGAGGTAAAGAGCCGCAGCGCCGAAACGCTCGGCGGCGTAACGCTCTATTACAAGCCCTGCGACGAAAACGGCTTTCTCGGCGGCATGACGCGCCGCCTGCGCTTCGGCGAGCTGAAGGCGGGCGAAACGCTCTCTCTTCCCGCTCCCGCCGCCGCGCCCGGCCGGTGTAAGGTTCTGTTTACGGAATACAGCGCGGCGTGACGCGCCGCGTCAGCGGCGCGAGTCAGCAGTTAGAAATGAGAAGGTATAAGTTCCGGACTTCGCATCGCTCATACGCAGTATGAAAAAAACAAAACGCGTAAGCGTTTTCCGACACTTCTCATTTCTCACTTCTCACTTCTCATTTCAATCACTTTTCACTTTGGAGATATTATGGATACGATTAGATTCGTCGTCCCCTGCCTGCTCGGGGTAGAGGGACTCATCGCGGAGGAGCTGCGGGATATGGGGGCCGAAGACGTTTCGGCGGAAAACGGCCGCGTGCTGTTTTCGGGGGACGCCTCCACCCTCGCCAGGGCGAACATCCGCTGCCGGTACGCCGAGCGCATTCTGGTGCTGGTCGGCAGCTTTGAGGCGCATTCGTTCGAGGACCTGTTTCAGGGAACGAAGGCGCTGCCGTGGGAGCGGTGGATCGGCAAAACGGACCGTTTTCCGGTCAAGGGCTATTCGCTGAACTCCGATCTGTTCAGCGTGTCTGACTGCCAGTCCATCATCAAAAAGGCGGTGGTGGAGCGGCTGAAGACGCGGTATCAGATCCCGTGGTTCGAGGAGAGCGGCGCGCTCTATCAGCTGCAGTTTTCCATCATGAAGAACGTGGCGTCGCTGATGATCGATACCTCGGGGCGGGGGCTTCATAAGCGCGGCTACCGGCCCGAATCGAACGCCGCGCCTTTAAAAGAGACGCTCGCGGCGGCGCTCTGCCGTATTTCGCAGCTCCGGCACTACCATCAGCTATACGACCCCATGTGCGGCTCCGGCACCATCGTGATCGAGGGCGCTTTGATGGCCCTGAACCGCGCGCCCGGTCTTACGCGCCGCTTTACCGCCGAAAGCTGGCGGCAGGTCCCGCGGGAGGTCTGGCAGAAGGAGCGCGACGCCGCCAAAGCGCTCGAGCGGCACGATATCGATTTTCACGGCTACGGGTCGGATCTCGACCCCGCCGCCGTCGAGGTCGCGAAAGCGAACGCGCGGCGTGCCGGCGTCGAGGACCTCGTCGCCTTCACGGTGCGGGATCTGAGGGATTTCGCGCCCGTCACCCCCACCGCCACCGTGATCACGAATCCCCCCTACGGCGAACGCCTGCTGGACGCGGACGCCGCCGTCGCGCTCTGCCGCGAGATGGGGCGGCGCTTCACCCCCGGCAGGGGCAAAAGCTATACCGTGATCACCGCGGACGAGGAGTTTGAAAAACACTTCGGCAGAAAAGCCGATAAACGCCGCAAGCTCTACAACGGCATGATCAAATGTCAGGCCTATATGTTTTTTAAGTAAAATTTTTGTGCATACGCTTGCTTTTTCGGCAAAACCGGCTTATAATATGATCGGGGCCGAAGGGGCCCTGCCGCCCGCCGCGGCGTTGTGTCCGCCGGGCGCGGCGTCAAAAATACGGATCAAAATACAGGAGGCGCTTATTGTGGATATGCTCAACAATTTCATCGGCTTCATCATGAACATGATCAAGTACGTGCAGGATCTGGTCGCGTACTTCCGTGCGAAGAACGAGGGCAAAGACGCTCCCATGCCCGAATTCCCGTCCGTCAGCATCGGCGGCGGCGACGCAGAGGCCGCGGAATAAGCTTTTCCGCGCAGTTCTGCCATACAGAAACAAAACCGGGCCTCCCGCACTTCGGGGGGCCCGGTTTTTTAGATCCTGCCGCAGAGCCGAATCAAGCGGGCTGCAGCCCGCGTTGACAGGGAAGATAACAGGTAACAGGGAAAAGGGAAGGACGGGCTTCGCCCGTACCCATTGTATCAATCAAAACGCATCAGAGGTTCCCAGATCTTTTTCCCTTTTATTCTTTCCTTTTGTATTCGCGCATCAGCGCGATAAATCCGGATTTGAACAGATGTTCCGCGGGAAACAGCATTCACCGGTTCTCTGTAGGGGGCGGCATTTATGACGCCCCGGACG
>CADBOC010000348.1 GCA_902796175.1 Oscillospiraceae bacterium
GTCAAGGTGACGGGCAGGGTGGTCGAGAACCTGAACAACGGCACGCCGGAGGTAAACGCCGAAACGGTGACCCTGCTCGGCGCCTGTCCCCCCGACTATCCGCTGCAGAAAAAGTTCCAGAAGCTCGAGACCCTGCGCGATATGCCGCACATCCGCGTGCGGACCAACACCTTCAACGCCGTGTTCCGCGTTCGCAGCGTGATGGCGGCGGCGATCCACCGCTTTTTCCAGGACAGGGGCTTCGTATACGTACACACGCCCCTGATCACCGCGAGCGACTGCGAGGGCGCGGGCGAGATGTTCCGCGTTACGACCCACGATTTCGCCGACGCCGCGAAATATAAGACCGAGGCCGACTATTACGCCGAAGACTTTTTCGGCAAAAAGGCGGGTCTGAGCGTTTCGGGCCAGCTTGAGGGCGAGTGCGCCGCGATGGCGATGGGCAAGATCTATACCTTCGGGCCCTCCTTCCGCGCCGAAAAATCGAACACGCTGCGCCATGTGGCGGAGTTTTGGCACGTGGAACCCGAGATCGCCTTCTGCGAGCTGCCCGATCTCATTGAGATCGCGGAAGAGATGATCAAATACATTCTCACCGATTATATGGAGAAATGCCCCGACGAGGTACGCTTTTTTGAGGAGCGCTTCGAAAAGGGCCTGACCGAAAAGCTGCGCAACGTGATCGAGAACGATTTCGCCGTGGTGGATTACACCAAAGCCATCGAGCTGCTTGAGCAGGCGGACGTCGGATTTGAGTTCCCGGTCTCATGGGGCTGCGACCTGCAGAGCGAGCACGAGCGCTACATCACGGAACAGATCTACAAAAAGCCCGTGTTCCTGATCAACTACCCGAAGGAGATCAAATCCTTCTATATGAAGCAGAACCCCGACGGCAAGACCGTCGCCGCGACGGATCTTCTGGTGCCGGGCGTCGGCGAGATCATCGGCGGCAGCGAGAGAGAGGCGGATTACGGTAAGCTCGTCGCCGCGATGGAAGCGCGCGGCATGAACATGGCCGACTACGCCGACTACCTTGACCTGCGCAAATACGGCAGCGTGCCGCACAGCGGCTTCGGCCTCGGCTTTGAGCGCATCATCATGTACGCGACCGGCATGGCGAACATCCGCGACGTGATCTTCTACCCCCGTACCGTCGGCAGCGTTCGCTGAGGAGGAAAAAACAATGTCCATGCAGCTTATTTTTCCGGAACAATATAAATCGAAGCTGACGCTCAGAGAGACGCAGCGCGCCATCAAGCTGGTGAAGGATACCTTTCAGCTCAAGCTCTCGGCGGCGCTGAACCTCGACCGGGTCACCGCCCCCCTGATGGTGACCCGCGAATCGGGCATCAACGACGACCTGAACGGCGTGGAGCGCAAGGTGCATTTCACCATGAAGGAGGTCGCCGGCACGGCGGAGGTCGTGCAGAGCCTTGCGAAGTGGAAACGCATGGCGCTGGCCCGCTACGGCTATGTGCCGGGCGAGGGCATTTATACCGACATGAACGCCATCCGCCGCGACGACGACTGCGACAACACCCACTCGCTCTTCGTGGACCAGTGGGACTGGGAGCGCGTGATCACGGCGGCGGACCGCACCCCCGCATTTCTGCAGAAAACCGTGAAAAAGATCGTGAACGCCCTCGCCGATACAAACGAGGCGGTACAGCGGGCCTACCCGCAGTTAAACGCGAAGATCACCCGCGACGTATATTTCATCACGGCGCAGGAGGCGGAGGACCGCTGGCCGGACCTTACCCCCAAGCAGCGTGAAAACCTGCTGACGGAGCAGTACGGCACCGTATTCATCTCCGGCATCGGCGGGGCGCTCAAAAGCGGCAGGCCCCACGACGGCCGCGCGCCGGATTACGACGACTGGAGCTTAAACGGCGACATTCTGATCTGGGACGCGGTGCTCGGCGCGGCGCTGGAGGTAAGCTCGATGGGCATACGCGTGGACGCCGCTTCCATGAAAAGCCAGCTCGAAGCCGCCGGGGCGACCGAACGCGAGGCGTTCCCCTACCACCGCGGGGTGCTGGAGGGAACGCTGCCCCTGACGGTCGGCGGGGGCCTCGGCCAGTCGCGCATCTGCATGCTGATCCTGCAAAAGGCGCACATCGGCGAGGTGCAGGCGGCGATCTGGCCCGACGAGATGCGGCAGACCTGCGCCGAGCACGGCATTATGCTGCTGTAAGCGAAAAAAAGACAGTTTGAAAGGCTCCCCGGATCTGTGCCGGTCCAGGGAGCCTTTTTTCACGTATCGGGGCTGATCCGATCCGCCTGCAGCGGCAGACGCACGGTGAACGTGCTGCCCGAGCCCTCTTCGCTCTGCGCCTCCACCGCGCCGCCGGAGATATCGACGACGCGTTTGACAAGCGCAAGGCCGAGGCCGTTGCCCGGCACGCTGCGGGCGGGATCGCCCTGATAGAATTTTTCGAACGCGTGCGAGAGCACCTCTTCGCTCATGCCGCAGCCGGTATCGGATACCCGCACGACGGCGAATCCCTTCTCTTTTGTAAGCGAGACCCGCACCGTACCGCCCGGCGGCGTGAATTTGACGGCGTTCGATAAGAGGTTCTCCCAGACGTGGGCGAGCAGGCCCGCGTCCGCGTGGACGGTCACGCCCTCCTCAAGCTCTGTTTCGAGGGTCAGCTCCGCCTGCTCCAAACGGTGATCGAAGGCGATCAGCGATACGCAGAGCTGGTCGCCGAGGTCGAAGGGCGCGTTTTCCAGAAAGATCTGCTGCGTTTCGAGCTTATTGAGACGCAGAATGTCGCCGGTCAGCGCGTTCAGGCGCTCGGCGGCCCCGGCCATGGCGGCGGCGTATTCGAGCCGTTTGTCCTCGGGCAGATCGGGCGTTTGCAGCAGCGCGGTATAGTTGGCGATGACGGCGAGCGGCGTCTTCAGCTCATGCGAAACGTTCGCGATGAAATCCGTTTTCATCGTCTCAACGCCCGAAAGCTCCGCCGCCATTTTATTGAGATCCTCGATGATCACGTCGAATTCGTTCTTGAAGTGGCGGCTGTGAAAGGGCTTGATGCGAACGGAAAAATCCCCCTTGCCGATGCGGGCGGCGGCGTCCAGAATGCGCCGGGTCGGTCCCTCGAGGGTGATCTTCTTGTGCAGGCTGAACACAAGGATGTTCACGGCGCTGATGAAGATCACCGAAAGCCAGGTGGTTTTGGTATTCATGCGCCGCATCGCCGCGTCGAGATCCGTCTGCGCGGCGCGCAGCAGCAGAAAGAGCGCGACGCAGGAGGCGACCGATACCAGGATCAGCAGCAGATCGTTCGCGGAAAAAACGCTGCGGCGCACGCGGCGGTCGACGCGCCGGTCAAGCTTTTGCAGCTCGGGGGGAATTCTGCTCACCGTTTCTCCCCCTCCCCGTTCAGCAGCACGGCCTTGTAGCCGAGCCCGCGCACGGTGCGGATCTGGAACGCGTCGCAGCCCTCCGTTTTTTCACGGATCTTCGCCATGTATACGTCCACCGTTCTGGAGCCCGAGGCGGTATCCGCCGCCCAGAATTCAGCCATGAGCTGGGCGCGCGTGAAGGTCTTTTCGGGATAGGAGAGCAGCTTATAGAGGATGTTGAACTCCCGCACCGAGAGCTCCAGCGGTTTTCCCGCCACGGTCGCGGCGTAGGCGCTCGCGTCAAGCGTCGTGTTGCCGACGGCAATGCGTTTGCTGCTCGCGATCTTCGCGCGCCGAAGCAGGGCGTTGACGCGCAGCAGCATCTCTTCGGGGTCCACGGGCTTTGTCATATAGTCGTCGATCCCCACGCCGAAGCTCTGCTGCTTTGTTCTGAGATCGTCCCGGGCCGTCAGCGCCATGATGGGGATCTCGGGGTCGCGCTCCCGCACCAGACGCGAGAATTCAACGCCGTCGGTACCCGGCAGCATGATATCGGAGAGGATCAGGTCGAAGGTGCGCTCCGAGAGCGCCTCCATCGCCTGCAGCGCGTCAAAGGCCGAAACCGTCTGAAACCCCGCGCGCCGCAGAAACGCGCAGTAGGAACGGTTCAGCGCGTGGTCGTCCTCCAGTACAAGGATCTGAAACATATTGCGCCTCCTTATTATGAGAGGCAATCCCTGTCTCTCATAATACTTCTTCACTCTTCACGAAAAACGGCCCCCTTCACCTCTCGCTCTGAGATACGCACGAAAACGGGGCCCTCACAGATGATACGGATTCAGTATAGCAAATCCGCGGGGGAAAGTAAAGACGAATTTGCCGCGCCAAAGACGCGAATGAAAAATGAACAGGTAACCGCCAAACCCTTTTTTTCAGATCAAAGGGCGGCAGCCGCGCGGCTGCCGCCCTTTTTTGCCTTATTTGCCCATGCGGAAGAGCTGGCGGAAGGTCCAGAGGATGCCGTGTACCGCCGTAACGACGCTGCCCCACACGCCCTCGTGGTAGCCGCCGCAGTACGGGCACGCGCCCTTGGTGCGGTGGATCCGGCTGCCGGTCGAGAGCAGCGTATTACAGGCTGCGCAGTAGGTGTCGCCCGAATAGCCGTGCTCGTCGGGGGTGGCGGCGACGTAGCCGCGCACCTCGGTGGGTCCGGCGTGGTTCGCGGGATCGATGGCGATGGGATCAGAGCGGAGCGCGCCGCAGACCGTGCAGGTGAAGAGACGTTCGCCCTCGGCGACGCAGGTGGCGGGGGTCTTCACCGCGCCGGAATTCCAGACGTGGGCTTCGCCGGTAAATACCGCGGTATACGTCGCGTCGCCGGTCACGCCGGAAACGGCGGGCGTCCAACCCGCGAAGCGGTAGTGCCGCTGTTCATCGCTGTTCTTCGCGAGCGCCGGGCCCTTGTACACGGGCATAGCGCCGTAATCCAGCGTATAGGTGACGATGGACGTGCCGTCCTCGTTTTGGAAGGTGACAGCGTATTGATTCACCTCGGCGTCAAAGACGGCGGTGTAGGTCGCGTCCCCCGTGACCTTCGCGATCGGCTGATCCCAATCTGCGAACGAATAGGTGAACTGCGCGGTGGCCGCTTTTTCGGGCGTTTCGCCCTTGTATTCGGGCGTTGCGCCGTAGAGCAGCGTTTCTTCCTGCAGCACAGCGCCGCCGTCGCCCACGAATTTCACGGTATAGCTGTTCGTGATGTTGTCGAACATGGCGGTGTAGGTCACGTCGTCGGCGGCCGCCGCGATCTCCTTATCCCAGCCGATAAAGCGGTAGGTAAACTCGGCGTCCGCGGCTTTTTCGGGCGTTTCACCGTCATATGCGGGCATCGCGCCGTGGGGCACATTTTCGTCCGTTTCGAGCGCCGCGCCGTCCCAGTTCGCCCAGATCACCGTGTAGGCGTTCAAGGTAGAGGCCGCCGCGATCGCAAGATCGTCCGTCACTGCCGCGACGCGGTAGGCGTACACGCCCTCGGCTTCGCTTTCGGCGGCAAGGGCTTCGCCGTTCACGGTCACAACGGGAGCGGTCCGGTCATAGCCGGTCTTCGGCGTCACGGTGAAGGTAAATGCGTCGCCGTGGACGACGGTCTCGGCTTCGGCAGGCGAAATAACCGCGCCGTCGTCGGCGGTAAGGGTGACCGCATATTCGTTCGGCGCAGACGTCGCCGTGATCACAAGATCGTCGGTCACGTTTTCGACTTCATACGAATATACGTTCCCGTCGTTCGATCTCGCCGCCAGCGCTTCGCCGTTTACGGTCACAGCGGGCGCCGTGCGGTCGCAGCCCTCGGAAAGCGTTACGGTGAAGGGGAAGTTGCCGCCGTGGGCGACGGTTTCGGCTGCTGCCGCTATGGCCGCGCCCGCGTCGCCTGAAAGCGCCGCGCCGTAGGTGTTCAGCGTCGCCCGCACTTCAACGGCCTTTGCCTCGGTTACGTTCCCGATCTTGTAGGCGTACACGCCGCCGTCCGCAGTGAGCGCTTCGAGCGTCTCGCCGTTTACCTGTACGGCGGGGGCGGCGCGGTCGTAGCCTTCAGAAAGCGTGACGGTAAAGTGCAGGTCGTCGCCGTGGAGGACGGTCTGCGTGCCGGCGGGCGCAACGGCCGCGCCTTCGCCGACTGTAAAGTCGACGGGATAGCCGTTTCTGGAAACGGCTGCCTGCACGTTCAGATCCCCGGTCACCGGCTCGATTCTGTAGCTGTAGACGCCGTTTTCGCTGCTCTCTGCCGCCAGCGCCGCGCCGTTCACAAGGACGGTGGGCACGTTCTGGGTGAAGCCCTCCGCCGGCGTCACGGTGAAGCGGAAGAGGCCGCCGTGGGGCACGAGCATCCCGTCGCTTGCGGCGATCTCCGCGCCCTCGTCGCCTTCCAGCGTCACGCGGTAGGTGTTGCGCGCAGTCGTGACGGCGATTGCCTTTGCTTCTGTGATATCGGCGACCTTGTAGCTGTATGCAGCGCCGTCATGGCTTTCGGCTTCGAGCGCCGCGCCGTTCACCGTAACGGCGGGAGCCGTATTCGTGTACCCTTCGTTCAGCGTGACGGTGAAGGAGAAGTCTTCGCCGTGGGCGACGGGCTCAGTCGCGGCGGGATCGAGGGTCGCACCGGCGTCCGCTGTAACGGTCACCGAATAGGTGTTCTTCACGGCGGATACGGTCACGTTTTGCTCGCAGGCGACGTTCGCGATCGTGTAGGTATAGGCGTTGCCCTCAACAGACGCAGCCGCAAGGGCTTCGCCGTTCACCGTTACCTCGGGCGGAGTCTGATCGTAGCTCTCCGTTAATGTCACGGTGAAGCTGACGTCGTCGCCGTGGGCGATCTGCAGCGTACCCGCAGGTTCGATCTGTACGCCTTCGGCGGAGGGCAGGGTCACGTTGTAAACGTTTTTCTCGGCGGAAACGGACACGGTCTGCGCCGCCGTCACGTTTTCGATCTGATAGGAATAGACGTTTCCTTCGTTCGATACGGCCGCAAGCGGTTCGCCGTTCACGGTCACGGCGGGGGCGGTCTGATCGTAGCCTTCGCCGAGCGTCACGGTAAAGGCGAAGGTTTCGCCGTGGGTCACGGACTGTTCTTCAGCGGGGGCGATCGACGCGCCCGCTTGGGCCGTGAGCGTTACCGTATAGACGTTCTTTTCCATCGCGACGGCAACGGTCTTTTCTTCCGTCACAGCGGAGATCACGTAGGCGTAAACGCCGTTTTCTTCACCCGCCGCCGCGAGCGCTTCGCCGTTCACGGTCACGACAGGCGCGGTCTGGTCGTAGCCGGTCTGCGCCTGTACGGTGAAGCTGAAGGTTTCGCCGTGGGTCACGGTCTCGTTTTCAAAGGAAACGATCGCGCCGGTATGCGCAGCGAGCGTTACGGCATAGACGTTCTTCTGTGTGGTCACGTTCACCGAAAGGTCTTCGGTCACGTTGGCAACGCTGTAGGTATAGACGCCGCCTTCACCTGAGGCCGCCGCAAGCGCTTCGCCGTTTACCGTGACGGCCGGAACGTTCTGCGTATAGCCCTCGCTCAGCGTAACGGTGAAGCTGAGCTCGCCGCCGTGGGCAACCGTTTCAGTGCCCGCCGTCGTCGCGCCGCCGTCGGTCGTATAGGCGACCGTATAGGCGTTGAGCGTAAAGCTGACGATGATCTCGGGCGTCGAAGTGACGCTGTCAATGATATAGGTATAAACGCCGTTTTCAACGTTTGCCGCGGAAAGCGCCGCGCCGTTCACGGTGACGGTGGGCGGGGTCCTGGTGTAGCCCTCCGCGGGCGTTACGGTGAAGGTATAGCTGTCGCCGTGGGTCACGGGACCCGCCGGGGCGTTCACCACGCCGTTTTCTTCCGCCGTTACACTCGGGACGTAGGCGTTCTTTGTGGCGGTCACGGAGACGGTGATATCGCCGGTCACGTTTTCGATCTCATAGGTGTAAACGGAGCCGGAAACGGATTTCGGGGTGAGCGCGGCGCCGTCCTTTGTAACGGCGGGGGCGTTCTGGGTGTAGCCTTCCGAAAGCGTCACGGCGAAAACGAGGGTCTCGCCGTATTCGGCGGTCTTCGCCTGATCCTCGCTTGTAAAACCCTCGTCGCCCTCAATGGTGAGCATGTAGGTGTTCTTTACGGTGGGCACGTTCACGGTCACGGCGCCGGTCGCGCCGGAGAGCGTCACGGTAATGACGTTCCCGTCAACGGTCTGGCTGACGTTTGCGCCCGTCGCGGCGACGGTCGGGATGGTCTGATCGTGCGCTTCGTCGATCGTCACGGTGAAGGTCGCCGTTTCGCCGTAAGAGATCGCCAGCGGCGCGTTCGCCGTGGTGGCGCCTTCGCCCAGCGTATAGGTCACGTTGTAGCTCTCCGCTTCCCACTTCGCGAAAAGGGTGGCGTCGGCGGTGGGCGTGAAGCTGTCGCCGCCAAGGCCCGCGGGCTGCGTCAGGTCGCTGTCTTTGAACCAGCCCTTAAAGACGTAGCCGGTCTTTTCGGGCGTGGGCAGGGTGACGGAGCCGGGCGTCCAGTTGGCGTAGAGATCGACCACCGCGCCGTTGGTCGCCGTAAGGTTCCTGACCTTCTGCCCGTCGTCGTACACTTTCGCGCCGGTTTCGCTGGTCGCCCAGCCGTTGAAGACTGCGGTCGCCGTGGCGGAGCCGTCCGCCGCGCCGTTGTTGTTTTTATAGGTCACGGTATAAGCGCGGCTGTACTGATTGGCGTTCAGCGGCGTTTCGGCGTCGTAGGAGATGATCTGATTCCCCATACTGCCCGCAGTCGCGTTGTTGCCGTTGAAGCGGACGGAATAGGTGTTCGTCGTCCAGTTCGCCGTGTAGCTGCGGTCGCCCGTGGAGCCCTTTGCGACGGTCACGGGGTTGTTTGCGTCGCCCGAAAGACCCGTGCCGGACCAGCCCTTGAAGGTATAGCCGGTCCTGGTGGGGTTATTCAGTGTGAAGGCGTTCGTTTCCACCGTGTAGGAGGTGGGATTCGCCGTGGACACCGCGCCGCCTTTCAGGTCGTAGACGATGTTATAGGTGTTGATCTGCCAGTTAGCGGTATAGGAGATATCACGCAGCGACAGGTCCGCGATCGCCATATCGGCGCACTGCCAGGTGGTGTCGTAGCCGGTGCTGGCGGACTGGTCGATCTGGATGAAGACCGTCGCGTTATCCTTGCCCGCCGGGACGGTCACGTCGCGGTAATACCGGCCCCAGCCGTCGCCGTAGTCGTACTGCAGTGTGAACGCGCCGTAGCCGTCGTAGCCGTAGGTACCCGAGGGATTGGTGTTATACCACAGGCCGCCGTTCAGCGCTCTGGAGCCCGCGGTGCGCTTCGCGGTGACGTAAACGCGGTAGGTTTTGCCCGCCTCAAGCTTTACCTGATTGCCTGGCCGGTGGTCGCGGCCGGAGCAGACCAACGGATTGGCGGTGGTATACTGCTCCAGACCGATGGGCATATTCTCAAAGCGGGTGGTAACAAAGCAGTTCGCGAGCAGCCACGTTGTACCGTAGGGGGAATACTGCTCCATCTGGACGTAGAACTGGCCCCTGATCTTCCCGGCGGGGACGGTGACGTCTTTATAGTAGAGCGCCCAGCCGTCTCCCACGTCGCGGAGCTTCGTGAAGGCGCCGCCGACGCCGTCCCACGGGTTGCCGGAGTTCGCCGCCTGTTCGTTGTAGCGGATGCCGCCCTGCATCGGCAGAGAACCGGCGGTGCATTTGGCTGTGACAAACACACGGTAGGTCATACCGGGCAGCACCGGGAAGGAATTGCCGAAGTAATGATCCCGGGCGCTCGCGGTATAATAATTGCCCGTGGTGTAGTTGATGCCGCTGCTCACCACGTTCGCGACCGCTACGTCTGTGGAGGGAACCATGCCGTTCGCGCCCGTCCAGCCCGTAAAGGTATAGCCCGCTCTGGTGGGAGCGTTGAGCTTCACGGGGGAGGATTCGATGTTATAGCTCGTGGGGTTGCCCGACGCCGTGCCTCCGTTCAGATTATAGCTGACGGCGTAGTTCGTGGGCGTCCAGTTCGCGGTATAGGAGAGATCCGGAAGGGAGCGGTCCACGATCGCCATGTCCGCCACCTGCCAGGTGGTGCTGCCGCCGCTGGCCGCCTGGTCGATCTGGATAAAGACCTTGGCGTCGTTCTTGCCTGCGGGAACGGTCACGTCTCGGTAATACCGACCCCAGCCGTCGTATTCGCTGTGCAGCGTGAACGGGCCGTAGCCGTCGTAGCCGTAGGTACCGGAGGGATTGGTGAAATACCACATGCCGCCCTGCAGCGCAAGGCTGCCCGCCGTGCGTTTTGCCGTGACCCACACGCGGTAGGTCTTGCCGGCGGTGATCTTCACGGCGTTTCCGAGCATATGGTCGCGCCCGGAGCAGGTATAAGGACTGGTCGTTTTATAGCTTTCAAGCCCGACCGGCAGAGAAACGCCGGTGGCGCAGACCATGCAGTTCGCCAGCAGCCACGTGGTATCAAAGCCCGTGGAGCTGTTCTGTTCGATCTGCATATAGAACTGACCGCGCTGCTTGCCGTTCGGAACGGTCACGTCCTTATAATAGACGCCCCAGCCGTCGCCCGCGTCGCGCAGATAGGTGAACGCGCTCACGCCGTCCCAGGCGTTGCCGTAGGTCTGCCCCGCGGCGTACCAGATGCCGCCGTTCAGGGCGCGGGAGCCCGCGGTCCGCTTTGCGGTGACGAACACACGGTAGACTTCACCCGGGACGACCGGGAAGGAATTGCCGAACACGTGGTCGCGGCTGGAAGCCGTGTAGGGCGCGGCGGTGGTATACTGCGACATGCCGCCGCTGAGCACGTTCGGGATCTCCACCGTCGTCTGGGGGGTGGAACCGTTGGAGCCGGTCCAGCCCGTGAAGGTATAGCCTAATCTGGTGGGAGCGTTGAGCTTTTGGGGCGTAGTGGCAAGCGTATAGGTCGCGGGGTTGCCGCTCGCCGTGCCGCCGTTGAGATTATAGTTGATATTATAGGTAAGAGCGGACACAACGTTGCCGTTGTTGGGCAGGAGCCCGGTCACGTAAGCGCCTGATCCGCCGGTGGAACCGACGCCGCCGCCCGAACCGCCGCCTATGTCGCTCTTGCCTCCGTAGGAACCGCCGTCGTTGCCGCCGCCGCCGTTGTAGGAGCCGCCGCCGCCGCCTTTCGCGGTGTACGTTTTTCTGCCGCTGCTTGTAGACCAGTGGCTGCCGGTCGCGCCGCCGCCGCCGCCGCCGCCGCCGTAGCCGCCGCCGCCGAC
>CADBOC010000349.1 GCA_902796175.1 Oscillospiraceae bacterium
AAGATCTCGCGCAGGCTGCCCGCGATGCGGAACTCATAGCTGTCGCTGAGCTCCTGTATCATGCCGCGGCTGTCTATGATCGTAGCGCCGGCGACGCCGTTATCCCGGAAAGTCTCAAGCAGACGGTCGAGGCATTCCGTTTTGTTCAGAATGATCACAACAAGCTTCATCGTGTTTTGATGCGGGGCCCCTTTCGCCCCGCGTCTCCTTTCTCAGGTTTTCCGACACTATTGTAGCACTTCGTTTCGGCATATTCAATATAGATACCCAACAAATTTTGACGGTTTTTCACAAGAGAAACTGTGACTTGGGATTGCGTTTTTCTGAAATGCGGGGTATAATAGCTGCGACAAAGCAGAAAGGATCAAACAGATATGAAAACCTACGACTCCCTGATCATCGGCCATGTGACGATGGATACGAATACGGATCACCTTGGGAACACGGTCCACGCCCCCGGCGGCGCGGTGCTGTTCTCCTCCGCCTCGGCCCGCGCGATCGGCAGACGCCCCGCTGTTCTCACCAAAATGAGCGAGGCGGGCGCCGAACGCATATCGGCGTTCACGATCCCGAAGGAGGACGTTTACTGCCTGCCCGCCGTTCACGATACGGAGATGGTGAACGTCTATTTCACCGAGAACAAGGAGCGGCGCAGATCCGTCTGCGCGTCGCAGGGCGACCCGTTCACCCCCGCCGACGTGCCGGCGGATATCGAAGCCTCCGTTTACCACCTGGCGGGCCTTGTCGCCGGGGATTACGCGGCGGATATGATCCCGGCGCTGGCGAAGCGAGGCGCCGTCGCCGTGGACGTGCAGGGATACTTGCGCCACGTGGACCGCGAAAAGGGCGGCGAGATGTTCTTTCGGGACTGGGAAGAAAAAAAAGAGCTGCTGCCTCTGATCACCTATCTGAAAACGGACGCCGCCGAGGCGGAGATCCTCACCGGCGAAACCGACCGCGCCGCCGCCGCGAAACTGCTGCACAGCTGGGGCGCGAAGGAGGTGCTCATCACCCACAACACGGAGGTGCTGGTCTTTGACGGCAGCGAGATCCATACCTGCCCCATCAAGGCCCGGAACTTAAGCGGCAGAACGGGCCGGGGCGACACCACCTTCGCCGCCTACTTGAACGAGCGCCTCTACGCCTCCGCCCCCGAAGCCCTGCGCCTCGCGACCGCCGCCGTATCGCTTAAAATGGAGACCCCGGGGCCGCTCAAGGCGGACCGGGCTGAGATCGAAGCGTATATGCATGCGTTTTTTGCGTGATAAGGCCCCGACGCAAGGATCGTTTCTATTTCATCGTCTTTTTTCGGGATCAAGCTCTTATATATCATCTTTTTTTCTTCATCGTCCCGCCGGACCTCCGGTTACAGAAACAGAACGCTTCGGTTGCAATGAAAACAAGGATCCCCGTACGGCAGCTCAGCACGCCTTCGGGGATCCCCTTATTTTCATACGATATCGACGGCCGGTTCCGGTCAGTTGCCCGGTAAACCGTAGCGCATCCAGTCGAGCTCCATCTGGAAGCGGATGAAGAAATTGAATTTCAGGAACGCGATCACGTCGCTGACCAGATCCGTCGGCTTTTCAATGATCTTCGCCGCGTCCGCCGTGTTGGAGCCCTCGGAATACGACATAAGGCCCCTGAATTCCGCTTCAGTGCCATAGAACGAGATCTCTTTGATGGAGCCTTCGCGTTTTTCGCCGGTAACGGGATCCATCGCGCTGAAGGCGTAATCGTCCACGGTCATATAATTGAAATTGCGGCTCCGCGCGTACGGAAAATCGAGACGCTCGAGGAAACGCGTGTTGCAGAAGGCGTAGGCGTAGATCCCAAGCAGGCACCACTTGTCGATCTGATAGGTTTTATCGGGCTTCGCGGCGGGATAATGCGCCAGATAGTGGCAATGGCGCGTGTAAAGAACGCCGTCCTTCGCCTCAAATTCGCGGTTGCCCTTTTCCACCTCAAAACGCTCCAGATTCGGGAGCAGGGAGAAGGCCTTCCAGAACACGTTCGAGGGATACGCGTCCCCCTCTTCGTCGATCGAGAAGTTCCACAGCTCCGCCGTCTTCGGCAGATACACGGTCTTAACGCCCCCGGCAATGGAACGGATCCACGCGTAAAACGCGTTCTCGTCGGCGATGGGCGCGGCGTTGCCGCGGTCGTCCACCGTCAGGCGGCCCGAGGCGGGGTCAAACGTGACGACGGTATCGGTATCCTTGTAAGCGCCGTCGTCCGCGACGTAGCGCCCGCGGCTCAGAAACACGTTCGGGTCGTCCCCATCCCCTGCGGCAAGAGCCGGGATCAAAGCGGCGAGCAGCACCGCAGCCGTTAGAACGAGCGAGAACGCGCGTTTATAGAATCGTTTCATATGCATCCTCCTTTGTCTATTATTCTATCATTATTTATAATGATTGTCAATCAATATCGCAATAAAATGTTTTCAGACTACTGTAAACGCCGCCGTATTACAGCTTTCCCGCTTCGTAGGCGGATAGGGGCAGCGCCATGAGCTGCATGATTTTCAGCTCGTCCAGCGCGTCTCTCAGGGCGTTGTGCGTTTCGGCGTAGGCGGAATCGCCCGTCATCAGGCGCAGCACGTTTTCCACGCCGCAGCGCCGGCGCAGCCGCCCGGTGGAACAGAACTCCGCCGTTTCGGGCAGCAGCGGATTGTACTGCTTATACACCGCGATGCGCATGATGTCGTACCAGTCAAAACCGGAAAGCTCCGGCAGATGCCCTTTGTCGAACCGCGCGTTGTAGGCAAACACGGCGTTCACGCCGTAAGAGAGAAGCAGCTCCGACAGCGCGTTCAGCCCGTATGCGCGTCCGGCCCGCACGGCGCGGCCGGCGTAGAGCGAGAGCTGCGCCTCAAAGATCCCGCCCCTGGCGGCCTCCTCGGGAAAAATATAATACGCAACCTTTTTGAGCGTCATATCGGCAGCATCCGCAATCGCAACGCCGACGCTCATCACGGCGTCGTCCCAGTTCGTTTCGGTATCAAGCACCGCGAAGTGCGCGCCCCGGTCATATAAAAAAGCCACTCCGGCCTTCCCCCCTCCGTAAAAAACGTTTACAGCATAGCACGGTTTTACGGAAAAAGCAAGCCGGAGCGGCTTTTGTTTATTTGACAGGAAACTTCTCATTTCCTGTCAAATAAAAAGATTGTAACGCCCGCCGATTTTGTCCTTCGGGCTCAGGCGTGTGCGAATACGAAAGCGCTCTGCGCTGCGGCGCAGCCGCTTTCTTGCTTTATAGGAAACTTCTCGAAACCGAGAGAAAAAGAGAAGGCCTGCGGAGGAGCAGGCGGAGAAGAGTAGGCAGAAAAAGTCAAAAG
>CADBOC010000350.1 GCA_902796175.1 Oscillospiraceae bacterium
CACGCAGAAGCGCATCTATTACTGCACCGTGCTCTACGGCGTCGCGTTCTGCCAGTTCAAACTGGGGGATACCGCCGGCGCGCAGGAGCTGTTGCGCCGCATCCAGCTCTTCGACCCGACCCACGCCGAATCCGCCCGGCTGCTCAAAGAGATCGCCGGCGAGCCTGCCGCCGAAGAAGAGCAGGGCGGCGCGGCCGGGGAAGTCGATCTGCCGCAGGAGGCGGAGGCTGAGGAGGATGCGCAGGCCGTCGAATACCGGGACGTCGCCGGCTGGCAGGCGCTCGGCCGCAGGGAAGAGGACGTATACCGTTTTCTCTTCTCTCTGGAGGGAGACAGGCAGATCCCCGTGGGCCTTGCCTATATGAAGGCCGCCGCCTCGCTTCAGCCCGCGTTCACGGATTTTTATGAGCTGTTTTCCTACGCCGCCAACAACCCGATGGAGGACCTGAACTATTCCTTCGGCAACGTGATCCCCCTGGGGGAGGAGACGGTCGGCCGCCGCGATTTCGCGGCCTTCGCGAAGGCCGCGGCGCTGCTGCGCAGCTCCTTCTACCACGCGGCGCAGAACGATCACGTCGCCCGCGCCGCGTATGTGCCGGAGCTCGTCTCCGTCTATCTGCCGTCCTTTTCCGCCCTGATCGGCGAAACGGACGCGTTCCGCGTCAAAACAGGCGTCGGGATGGACGCCTGCGCCGATTACCGTCAGCTTGCGGCGAACGCGCCCGAGCAGACCGCGAAGCGTCTGCAGGCGGAGGCGGAGGAGCTGTATCAGAGGCACTGCGGCCGCGGCGTACACGAAAACACCTCCCATCAGCGCTTTGTCCAGACGAAGGAACTCGCCTTCGGCAAAGAGGGGATGATGACGGGGCTCATCAACGCCGTGCGCTCGCAGGACGCCGCCGCCGGCATGGCGCTCAGCGATACGGTGCGTGAGACCTTTATCCGCGACGGCTTCTCGCCGCAGGCGGCAAACGTCGATCCCGTAAAGATCGAGGCGTACATCGACGATCTCTGGTACGAAGCGGCCGCGCGCGGGCGTTTCCGCGTGCACGTTACCTCCAAGCTGGTCGGCGGGCTTCGCAGCAATCTTGTGAACGCGGTCAGGCGTGTGCTCTCGCTGTACTGCGAGTGGATGGAGCTTGGCGGCGCAGACGGGGACGCCGACGAAACGAACCTGTCTGTCTACCGCGACCGGCGCGCCGCCGTCGGGCTGCTGGCGGAGCAGACGCGCCGCGAATGCGAGGATGTGCTCGCCGAAGAGACGGAGGGGGAGATCCGGCTCGGCGTAAAGCTTGTTGGCGCCGCCGCGCGGGAGCTTGCGCGCAAGCTCGACGGCAGCTGGAATGAACAGGAGCGCCGCTTTTTCTTCGCAGACTTCCTCTCCACGGGCGAGATCCTGCTCGACGACCGCTTTCTGCCCGACGTCTCCTCCACCTTCTGCTCTCTGCCGGATTTCAATATCCTCGCCAGGATCGAGCGTCACGCGGCTTCGGCGGAGGATCACCTTACAGATCACGCGCGGGCGATCTTCTCGCAGGATCCCTCGCTCCATAATTTCGGGACCGCGAAGCAGATCCGCGAGTATCTTGTGTTCACGGGCCGCGAAGGGGAGTGGGATCTGCCCGAAAACCTTGAGGAGATGACCGCGCTCGCGAGCGACGGCGCCCGCGCCTGCTTCAACGCGTTCAATCTCGAGATGGCCACCGCCACGAGCTGCGGTCAGATCAACGTCTCGGACGTGTTCCTTACCACGGCGGACGATATGGTGCAGTACTGGTTCCGCAACTGCTGCGAATCGCAGAATTTCGGCTTTTTCGACCGCCTGATCGCCTGCTGCGGCGAGGTGATCCGAAAAAGCGCCGATTCTTACCGTCTGATGCTGCAGCAGCGCTTCCAGAACCTGCTCTCCTCCAAAGCGCTTGCGGGCAGGCCGATCGATGAAGAATCGGAAAAGAAGATCTCGGGGCTGATCAGCGACGGCTTCTTTACGGTCGCGGAAGAAAAAATGGCGTATGTGGAGCGCGATATGCTGCCGGATCCCGAAACGGCGGAGGATCCCGTTTCGGTGCTCGACGGCTTCTGGGAGGAGTTCGAGAACAATTACACGCTCGTCGCCTCCCCCGGGCAGTCGATGAAGCACCTGCTCTCGCGCAGCCTTGCCGCAAAAGACCGGCGCGGCGGCGAACGCCTGATCGAAAACTGGCCCGTGCGCGCCTTCTCTGTGGGGGTCCCGCAGATGCAGGCGCTGCTCTCCTCCCTCGGCTGGAGCAATTTTGAGGTTTCGGAATCGGATCGCTTCGGGCCGCAGACCAAGGCGTATCACGTAAAGCTCAGCCGGCATATCTACAATTCCCGGGCTTTCGCGCATCCGATCGCCGCGTTCGGCACCCAGAGCTTTCAGGAGGGCTTCTACGCGGTCTGCTATTTCGGCACCACGGACTGCGACCGCCTGATCGACCTGTGCCGCCGGTTCGAGCAGGTGCCGGGCAACAAGCTGCTGCTGATCGATTACGCGCTCAACGCCGCGCAGCGCCGCAAGCTCGCCAGAAAAATGAAGCAGCAGAGCTTTCTCTATACCTATCTGTTCATCGACCGCGTCAGCATCCTGTACCTTGCGAACCACTACGTCGGCGGCGGCGAGGATGTGAACAACCGCACGCTGCTCGCGGAAACGCTTCCGTTTACCAGCTATCAGCCCTACACGGCGGGCGCTTCCGTCATCACGCCGCCGGAGCTTTTCAGCGGCAGAAGCTCAGAGCTGCGCTCCGTTGAGTCTCCGGTCGGCGCGAACCTGATCTACGGCGGCCGCCAGCTCGGCAAATCCGCCATTCTGCACAAGGCGGCGGCCGAGATGCACGACCCCGAGATCTCGCATTTCGCCTGTTATCTCGACGTCAAGGGAAAAGACGTTCCCGCCGCCGCGAAGGCGCTCAGCGCCTACCTCGTGGGCGAGGCGCTGCTCGATTCCCCCACCGATAACTGGGAGTCGCTCACCGAAGCGCTGCGCGTCAGCATCCGGGATAAGAACATCTCGTATCTGCTCGTCATGCTCGACGAGGCGGACGCCTTCATCGACGACTGCCGCGGCTACGATTACGGGCCCTTCGTATCGCTGAAAAACCTGCAGGCGCAGACGAACAACCGCTTCAAATTCGTGGTGGCCGGCCTGCACAACATCGTAAAATTCAAGCGCGACGTCGCCCTTGGCAACAACTCCGTTATCCCGCATCTGGATTCGATCAACGTAACGCCCTTTGATTACGCGACGGCCAAGCGTCTGCTCTGCGATCCCTTAAGCTACCTCGGCTTCGATTTCGGCAACGACGAATCGATCTTTATGCAGATCTTTGCCGCCACCAACTATTATCCCGGTCTCATCCAGCTCTTCTGCCACAAGCTGGTGGCGGGCATGCGCGTCGGCTACGGGGGGTATGAGGAGAGCGAAACCCCCAAATACCGCGTAACGCAGCAGCAGGTCAGCCGCGTGCTTGCGGATAAGCATTTTCTGGAGCAGACCAAAATGCAGTTCGAGATCACGCTGCGCCTGGGCAGCGGCAACTATTATTACATCGTCGCCGTTCTGCTTGCCATGCTCTTCCTTGAAAACGAGAACGCGGAGGGCTACCGGATGCAGGATATCATCGGCATGGCCCGGGAGCTCGGCGTGGATCTGCGCCGGCTGGTGCCGGAGGATTCGCTCGATCCGTCGCTCGACGAGCTCTGCGAGCTCAACATCCTCAAAAAGGTCGGCAGCGGCTACGCCTTCCGCACCAAGAGCTTCCGCGACCTGCTGGGGCCGAAGGACGCGCTGCTGGACCAGCTGATCCATATGGTTTCGGCGCTCGAGAGCGGC
>CADBOC010000351.1 GCA_902796175.1 Oscillospiraceae bacterium
GGCGACGGCGACCCGATCGATACCGAATTCGGCTGCGCCTTTTCCGGCGCCACGGTGCTGGCCGTGGGGCACAACGCCATGAACCAGGCCTATACCGGGACCTACGTCGCCTTCGGCGGCGGCTCCGGCCGGGGCTTCGGCGGCATGAACGGCGGCGCGGCGCTTGTAAACGCGAACGGCGCGATCACGGTCTCGGACGCCTCCGGCACAACGCTCTATACGGCGACGGCGGTGCGCAGCGCCTCCTATATCGTGTTCGCGGGCCCCTCGCTTAAAGCCGGCGCATCCTATACGCTGAACGGCGGTACGACCGCGGCGGCTTCGACCGGCTCCGGCGGGAACGGCGGCTTCCCGGGGCAGGGGGGCGTTTTCCCGGGGCAGAACGGCGACGGATCGAACGGCAGCTTCTTCAGCCGCGTCATCGCTTTTCTCAGGCAGATCCTGGCTTTCTTCACCTCGCTTTTCAGATAACAGCTTTCCGGCCCGCGGGGCTTCCCTGCGGGCTTTGTACATAGCATAGGGCTGCCCCCCGGGCGCGCAGGCGTTCGGGGCGCCTTTGTTTTTGATATCGGTATCCGAATGCGGCGTGCGGATTTACATAATTTTACCGAAAGGGTGGAAAAACGGCGCTGCTTATGATATGATAGAAAAGCAACACGTTGAAACACGGAGGAAGGCAAATGAAGATCGCGGTCACATATGAAAACGGCAATATTTTTCAGCACTTCGGCCACACGCCGCAGTTCAAGCTCTTTACGGCGGAAAACGGAACGGTCACAGACGAAAAGGTGATCGACACGCTCGACAGCGGCCACGGGGCGCTGGCAGGCCTGCTGGCGGAACAGGGCGTGAACGTTCTGATCTGCGGCGGCATCGGCGGCGGCGCGGCGGCGGCGCTCGCGGAGCACGGCGTCGAGCTTGTCGCCGGTATCTCGGGCGAAGCGGACGCGGCTGCGGCGGCCTATCTCAGGGGCGAGCTGAAAAGCAGCGGCGCAAACTGCGACCGTCACGGAGCCTCCCACGCCTGCGATGACCATCCCTGCGGCGCGGGCGGCTGCGGCGCGGGCGGATGCGCCGCGAAGGGCAAAAACACGGGCAGGCTCTGCCTTGTTCACTACCGCGGCACGCTGAACGACGGAAGTCAGTTCGATTCGAGCTACGACCGGGGCGAACCGCTCTCCTTTATCTGCGGCGCGGGCATGATGATACCGGGCTTTGACGCCGCCGTGGCCGATATGGAGGTCGGCGAAAAGCGCGACGTGCATCTGCCCCCCGCCGAAGCCTACGGCGAAGCGGACCCAGAGGCGATCTTTTCGATCCGTCTCGACTGGCTGCCGGGGGCGGAGTCGCTGAACGCCGGCGACCGCGCGGTGCTGCAGGACGGCAGCGGCAGGCCGATCCCGGTAGCGGTGCTGAAAAAGGACGCCGAGACCATAACCTTTGACGCGAACCACGAGCTTGCCGGCAGAGAGCTGAACTTTGCCATCGAGCTGCTCGAGGTCAGAGACCCCGAAGGCTGACGCGGCCGGGAGGAAAGCAATGGAAGCACGCGCGTTCTGGCTCGAACAGATGCTGAAGATCGTGACGCCGGTTTTAAGAAGCGGCGCGAACGGCACGCTTTTGAACGACCTGCCGCCGTTCAACCCCGCAAGGCGCTCCTACGCGCCGCTGGAGGCGCTGGGCAGAACGCTCTGCGGGATCGCCCCGTGGCTGGAGGCGGAGGGCCTGCCCCCGAAGGAAGCGGCAATGCAGCGCGAATGCCGCCCCCTTGCCCTGAAAGCGATCGCCGCCGCCGTCGATCCGAGCGGTCCCGGGTTTATGAATTTTACCGAAGGCGGGCAGCCGCTGGTGGACGCGGCCTTTCTGGCGCACGCGCTGCTGCGCGCGCCGCGGCGGCTGTTCGGCGACCTGCCCGACCGCTCAAAGAAAGACCTGCTGAACGCCCTGAAACGCACAAGGACGATCACCCCCTGCGACAACAACTGGCTCTTTTTTTCCGCCATGGTCGAAACGGCTCTCTGCCGCTTCGGGGAAGAATGGGCCCCGGCCCCGGTACACAGAGCCCTTAAAGCCTTTGAAGGCCGCTACGCCGGCGACGGCGCTTACAAGGACGGGGAGCTGTTCCGCTGGGATTACTACAACAGCTACGTCATCCACCCCATGCAGACGGATATCACGGCGGCGCTCTCAGACAAAGACGCGCTCTGCCGCAGCCTTGCGCCGGTCTGCCGTGAGCGGGCAAAACGCTTCGCCGCCGTACTGGAGCGCCTGATCATGCCCGACGGCAGCTACCCCGTACTGGGGCGGTCCTCTACCTACCGTTTCGGGGCGTTTCAGATCCTGGCGCAGGCGGCGCTGCAGGGCTTTCTGCCGGAGGAGCTCTCCCCCGGCGCCGTTCGCGGCGCCCTGACGGCGGTGATCGCCCGCGTGACCGAAGCGCCTGGCATGTTCACGGCGGAGGGCTGGCTCACCCCCGGCGTTTACGGCCGCCAGACGGGGCTTGCGGAGGAATATATCAATACAGGCAGCCTCTATCTCTGCATGGCGGTCTTTCTGCCGCTGGGCCTTCCCCCGGCCGACGGGTTCTGGCAGGCGCCGGATGAGGCCTGGACCATGAAACGCCTGTGGCGGGGCGAGGATCTGCCGCGGGATCACGCTGCGGATTGAGCTTGCATTTTTTCCGGATATATGTTAGAATACAACTTACTTCAAGATCAATGGGAGGGATCCTTTTATGAGCAGAAGACACAGAAGAAGAAAAAAAAGATCGGGGCTGATCGTACTCGCCGTGATCCTGGCGCTGATCGTCGGCGGGGGCGCGGCGGGATTCGGTTACGTGAACCGTTTTCTCGGCAAGATCAACCGTACAGACGATTCTGCCCTTGTGACGGTCGCCCCCGAAAACGAAGACTTTGAGACCGAAGAGAACAACGGTCTTGAAGAGCTGTCGCCGGAGGACGTCGTCTGGGCGGACGAGGAAATGCTGGACGACGACGACCTGCTGAACATTCTGCTGGTCGGGCAGGACCGCCGCCCCGGCGAAGGCCGCCAGCGTTCCGACGCCATGATCGTGCTCAGCATCAACCCCAAGGCAAAAAAAGCCTCCATGATCTCCTTTCTGCGCGACCTCTACGTGCAGATCCCGGGCTACACGGATAACCGCCTGAACGCGGCCTACGCCTTCGGCGGATTCCCGCTGCTCAAGAGCACGCTGAACAAAAACTTCGGCATCTCGATCGACGGCTGCTTTGAGGTGGATTTCGACGGATTCCGCGCCCTGATCGACCAGATCGGCGGCGTTGAGATCAACCTGACCGCGGCGGAGGCCGCGCGCATCGGCGGCAAAGCCCACGAGGGCGACAACCTGCTGGACGGCCAGTACGCGCTCGCCTACGCGCGCATCCGCAAGATCGGCACAGACTTTGAGCGCACGAACCGCCAGCGCAAGGTGCTGATGGCGGCGTTTTCCAAGATCCGCACGCGCCCCGTCGCCGAGATCATGACGCTCATCGAGAACGCAATGCCCTACCTTACCACGGATATGAAGAATACCGAGATCTACTCCCTCGCGGCAAAGCTGCTGCCGCTCGCCGGCGCGGCCGACATCCAGACCTATCACGTTCCGCCGGACGGGACCTATTCCGACGTATACATCCGCGGCATGGCGGTGCTCTACCCGGATCTTGCCGCGATCCGCTCGATCCTTCGCAACGAATACCTGCCCTTCTGACATAACGCCGCAGCCGGGATCCCCGCGTAACCGGGGGGCCCGGCTTTTTGTATATCCGAACGCGGCGGAGCCGATTCCGCCGAAAGCATTGACGCGCCCGTTTTCGTATATTATAATAGAATTATATTCGTTTGGGAGGGATCCTTTCTGTTTATCGCAGCGCTTTTCAGAAAACTCATCGCGTTTATGATGGGGCTGTTCTTAAGCTTCGGCGCGCTCTTCACGTCGCCCGCAACAAAGATCCCCGCCCCCGCCGCGCGGCCCGACGGCGCGGTCTGGAGCGCCTTTGAGACGGCTGATACGCCGCTGGCCCCCACCGTCGCGCTCGCGAACCGGCTGAAAAACGGCGTGCAGGGCGCGTATACGGACGCGGGCAAAACCGCCTACCGCCTGACGAACGAAAACGCCGCGCTCACGCATACGCTCGGCAGATACAAAAGCGGGGCCACGCTCGCCTCTCCCGCCGGGGAGACCTACCTTGCGGACACCCTGCACATGTGGTGCCGCGACACGCGGGGCGGCGTTTACTCCACGGCCGATTCCGACAAAACAGGACGCGTGAACACCGTTCGGCTCGGCGAATACTACTATGAATGCCACGTGCGGGATCTGGACATGGAGCCGGGGCTCTTCCGCGCGGACAAGACCTTCCACGTCTATTCCGACCGTCTTTATATGGAATACGCCGTTCTGGCGGATCAGGCGACGGACCGCCTCGCTTCATTCGGCTGCGAGGCAAAGATCCCGTACCGCGACCTGAACGGCTTTGCCGTGGCGGACAAAAACGGCGTGCACACCGACCTCGGCTTCGACCCCGGCAGCGTCGAATACGCCGCGTTCGACATCAAAAACGCCGGCGTTATCGCCTTGATCGCACCGCCGGACGGCAGCGTGAGGAAGATAACGCTCAGGCACACCCTGAACGCGTACGTTCTGACCGTCACGGCGAATTACGGGAGCGGCTCCGGGATCAACAAATACGATGAGACCGGCGATTATGCCGACTGGCGCCCCTCCTTCGGCTGCCGGATCTACACGGATGAGACCCACGATTTTGCCGGCGCGGCGGCGGCGGCGTATGAAGAGCGCCATCCTCTGACGGGCGTAACGGTGAACGCCACGAACGCCGGCGCCGTGTTCGAGGGCTATAACGCCCGGCGCGGCAGCTACGATTTTTCGATGACCGGCTCCGATTTCAACAGGGCCTTCTACCGGGAGCCCGACGCGCGTTACGAAGCGGACGTGACCGTTACGGGCGCGGACGACGACCGGGATATCTTCATCCGCATGCGCCCCGATACCGCGTGTCTTGAAGCGGGCGTGCTCTTCGACGAAAACCGGCAGCTTCTGCCCGTGGACGTGGAGGTCTGCAAGAACTTTCAGGGCGACGGCGGCGACGAGACCTACAGCTACGCGGACCGCAGCTACAGCGACATGATCTTCCCGCTGGCGGTCAAAGCCGGGCGATCCGCGCGCTTTATCTCGCAGGAGCTGTACCAGAACTGGGGCAAAGCGCCGCTAAAGCAGCTCTCCTCCATTGAATTCCACGTCTCCTACTACCACCTGAGCACGGGCGTGACGGAGACAAACTGCATCGCGCCCTATTTCACCGGCCCCGGCGACGGCTGGCTGCTGCCGGATTTCCGCTGCCGCAGCGGCAGGATGTGGTCCGGCCAGCCGCAGTTCAATTCGGTCGGTATGCTCTATTTCTGCGAGGACCGGCGAGGCGGCGAAACAAAGCACGGCGAATACGCCGGCTCCACGGTGCTGAGCCCCGGCCCCGTATACGCCGATATCCTGCTCGATTACGTCGCGGCGGACGGCGCTTACGCCTATACGCTCCGCCACTCGGAGCTGCCGCAGACGGATGAAAACCGCACCTTCTACACCGTTTCGATCCGTTTTCTGCGTGATACCGCGTTCAAAAACCTCGCCGCCGAGCTCGATCTCTTCCGCTTTGAGGGGCGCTTCAACGCTTTCGATTCTCTCGCCTACCTCGACGAAGCAAACGCCCACCGCGTGGCGGCGGTGGATACATCCGAAACGGATCGCAGCTATCCCCTCGGCTCCGACTGTCCGTATTTTTCAATGCTGCACGTAACGGAAGAGACGCAGCCCGAGCTCGACAAAAGCTTTGGCTGCAACGCCGCGTGTCTGGTGCGCGGCGGCAGCGTGACGCGCGGCGGCGCGACCGAAGCGCCGCGCCTTGCGGTGCGCGAGACATCCGTCGGCAAAAACAGCACGGCAAGCCTGGTGCTGAACGAGGGCGCCGCCGCCTTCCGAGCAGGCGACGAGATCACGCTGGATCTCATCCTGCTGCCCTGGGGCACGGGCCTTGAGACCGACGCCGAAGCCGTGAAGGCCGTGCGGGAAGACAGCTGTCTGCATCCCTTCTCCGTGACAAACGTCCCGGTCGGCGAAACCGGTGAAGCGGGCATGGTCCCGGCCGTAAAGAGCGAAAACAACCGGGCGGTATTCACGGTAGAGGGCGGCCGCAGCAACTGCGCCGTGCGCGTGACCGGCGTTACCGTTCTGGGCGAGCCGAACGTAAAAACGCTTACCGGCGGCGAATGGACGGAGCTGCCGATCGAAGGCCCCGACGGGCACGACGGCTACAGCGTGAGAGCCGAAGCCGACGGCACCTTCACCTACGCCTTTATCGTGCCCGCCGACGGCGGTGTGAAAACGCTGAGCGTTGAAATCGGATGAGCGTTACAGAGGTACTGTAAAAAAAGTTATAAAAGACGAAAGATGAAAGATGAAATCGGAAAACGCTTCGCGTTTTGATTTTATCAGGACGAAAAGAAC
>CADBOC010000352.1 GCA_902796175.1 Oscillospiraceae bacterium
ATTGTAACGCCCGCCGATTTTGCCCTTCGGGCAACGGCGATGGCGAATACGAAAGCGCTCTGCGCTGCGGCGCAGCCGCTTTCTTGTATCAATGGGTATGGGCGAAGCCCGTCCGCAGCTTTTCCCTTTTCCCTTTTCATTTTCCATTGGAGGTTGGCTTTATGAGACTGCTTCTTGCCGAGGACGAGCGCGAATTGTCGAACGCGCTGGTCGCCGTACTCAAGCACGCGAATTTTACCGTAGACGCGGTCTACGACGGGGCGGACGCCCTCGAATACCTGCGCACCGGCGTTTACGACGCCGCGATCCTTGATATCATGATGCCGAAGATGGACGGCGTCTCCGCGCTCAAACAGGCGCGGGCCGAGGGCGTCGATACGCCGGTGCTCTTCCTGACGGCGAAAAGCGAGATCGACGACCGCGTAACGGGGCTGGACGCCGGCGCGAACGATTACTTAACAAAGCCCTTCGCCATGAAGGAGCTTCTGGCGCGCGTGCGCGTGCTCACCCGCGCCAGGTCCCAGCCGCAGGGGAACGTGCTCTCGTTCGGCAACATCTCGCTCGACCGCCTGACCTATGAGCTCAAGTGCGGCGAAAAGGCGGTGCGCCTCGCGAACAAGGAGTTCCAGATGCTCGAGATGCTGCTGCAGAACCCCGGTCAGGTCATCTCCGCCGATACCTTTATGGATAAGATCTGGGGCTGGGATTCCGAGAGCGAGCTCAACGTCGTCTGGGTCTACGTCTCCTATGTGCGCAAAAAGCTCGCGAACGTCGGGGCGGGGGTCAGGATCACCGCCGTCAGGAACGTCGGCTACACGCTGGAGAAGACGGTATGATCAAGGCGCTGCGCAGAAAATTCGTCGTCACCGCCATGCTCTCCATCTTCGCGGTGCTGCTGCTCATCATCGGCCTGATCAACGCCGTGAGCTGGGCGAACGTGGTGAAAAACGCCGAGATGCGCCTCGACGTGCTGCAGAACGAGGGCGCCTTTACGGGAGCCCCCTTCGGGGAATTCCCCGATAAAAAGGGCGTAGATCCCGCCGGGGCCGATCAGAACGGGGGCGCGGTCGGCAGCAAAGCGGAGAGAACGGGCGGCCGGCTCACGCTCTCCTCGTTCGACGGCTTCGGCGCGTTTTCGCAGTTCGGCGGCCGCCGCCTGAACGAGGAAGCCCCCTTCGACAGCCGCTTTTTCACCGTAACGCTGAATGAAGCGGGCGAGACGGTCTCGGTGGATACCGGCCGTATTTTCGCGGTGGATGAGACCGAGGCGGCGGAGATGGCGAAGGCGGTCTTTGCCGCCGGCAGAACGAAGGGCTTTTCCTCCGCCATGCGCTACCGCGCCGCCGCCGTGGAGGAGGGCACGCGCTACCTCTTTCTGGACTGCGCCCGTGAGATGAATTCCTTTTTCACCTTTCTGCTGGCGTCGGTCCTTGTGAGCGTCGCGGGCATGCTGCTCTTTTTTGTTCTGATCCTGCTCTTTTCGCGCATGGCGCTGAGGCCCGCCGCCGAGAGCTACGAAAAGCAGAAGCGCTTTATAACGGACGCGAGCCATGAGATCAAAACGCCGCTGGCGGTCATACGCGCCGCGGCGGAGGTCATAGAGCTTGAAAACGGCGAGAGCGAATGGACCGAGAGCATCCGCCGCCAGATCGACCGCCTGTCGGATCTCACGGGCAAGCTGGTGCTGCTCTCCCGCATGGATGAGGCCGGCTACACGCCCGAGATCACGACCTTCGACCTGAGCAAAACGGTGCGGGAGACCGCCGCCTCCTTTACGCCCGTGGCCGAAGAGCGGGGCTACGCCTACGAGATCGCGGTCGAAGACGGCGTTACGCTCACCGGCGACGCCGCCGGCGCGCAGCAGCTCGTCGGCCTGCTGATCGACAACGCGATGAAATACGCCGATCCCGGCGGCACGGTGAAGGTGGCGCTCAGACGCGGCGGCCGCCACCGGGAGCTAACCGTCTACAATACCCTTGAAAACATTGAAAAGGGGAGCCATCCCGAGTTTTTCGAGCGCTTTTACCGGGCGGACGCCGCCCGCACGGCCGGCGGCGGCCACGGCATAGGCCTGAGCGTGGCGAAGGCGATCGCCGAGCGCCACCGCGGCAGGATCGCCGCCGTAAGCGAAGACGGAAAGAGCATTCTGTTTACCTGTACACTGTCGGATATGGAACGGAAAGGAAGAGAACACGATGCATACGTATAATCCGCGCGTACTGAAAAATCTGGTCATGAAACACATTTCCCCGTTTATCGTGGAGGACGCCGTCGAGATCCGCGAATGGCGCACGCGCACCGGCAGGCATACCTCCCCGGGCGTGATCGAGGCGGAGGAAGGCAGCGAGGGCGTGATAAAGGCGGGGGAGCACTGGTCCGCCGGCTACGACGACACCCGGTATTTTTCCTGCGAGGTCACGGTGCCGGAGCACTTCGCCGGGCGCACCGTGCGGCTTTCCCTCGATTTCGGGGGCGAGGCGATCGTGCGCGTCAACGGCAAAATCGCGGGGGCCGTCTCCTCCCGCCAGAATTCGGGCTGGGTCGGCCGGAACGAGATCGTTTTCGCAGAGCCCTTTTCGGGCGGCGAGGCGCTCAGCGTTGAGGCGGAGGCGGCCGTGGACTGCGGCGGCTTCTGCGACTACGCCATGGCGGGCGAGACCTCCATGGAGTATACGGTACGCCCCGCATATCTGCAGCTGATCAACGACGAAGCGGAGGCCTTCTATTTCGACGCGACCACGGCGTGGGACGCCTATGAGCAGTCGCCGGACCCCGTGACCGCGAAGCGGATCTACAACGTCCTCGATACCGCGGCGCATATCCCCGATTACGACGCGGGCAAGGCGCGTTTCTACGAAGCGATGCCCGAAGCGCGCAGGGTCCTCGGCGATGGGCTCGCGGCGATCGGCTTTTCCATGCCGGGCGAAGTGATCCTCACGGGCCACAGCCACCTCGACGTCGCGTGGCTCTGGACGGTGAAGGAGATCACGCGCAAAACGGCCCGCACCTTCGCGAACACGCTGGCGCTGATGGACCGCTACCCCGCCTTCCGCTTTACGCAGAGCCAGGCGGCGCTCTACGCCTTTATGAAGGAGCATTACCCCGAGATCTTCGAACGCGTCAAAGAAAAGGTGAAAAACGGCCAGTGGGAGATCACGGGCAATACGTGGGTGGAGGCGGATACGAACCTGGCCTCCGGCGAGAGCCTGATCCGCCAGCTGCTGGTCGGAAGAGCGTTCTTTCTCAAAGAATTCGGTGTGTCGAGCGACGTCTACTGGCTGCCTGACTGCTTCGGCTTCACCGCCGCCCTGCCGCAGATCATCGCCCGCTCCGGGATGAAGTATTTCTACACTTCAAAGCTGCAGAACAACGACACCAACGAATTCCCGATGAGCGTCTTCCGCTGGCGCGGCCACTCGGGCCACGAGGTGCTGGCCTATATGCAGAAGTGCAGCTATAACTCCGCCGCCGAGGCGGATTATATCGCGAACCTGCGCGCCCGCAACCTGCAGGCGGATCTCGTGCCCGCCACGATGGGCAACTTCGGCTACGGCGACGGCGGCGGGGGCTGCACCTGGCGCATGTTCGAGCGCGTAGAGCGCTTCCGGGATATGCCGGGCATGCCCCGTACCGTCAACGGCACGGCGGCGGAATTCTTCGCCGGCCTTGAGACCGCGCGGGACGAGCTGCCCGTATGGGACGGCGAGATGTATTACGAAAACCACCGGGGCACCTTTACGAGCCAGGCCTTCGTCAAGGCGAACAACCGCCGGGGCGAG
>CADBOC010000353.1 GCA_902796175.1 Oscillospiraceae bacterium
CGAAAAGGGCAGTTACAGCTACGTGATCACCGGGATCGGCGATTACACAGGCGCCGTGACCAAAACCTTTACCGTCCGCTGATCCGGCTCCCTTCGCCGGAGCCGCTCCCGACGGGGCGGCCGTATGTACCAAACCTTCGCAAAAAACAGGTCCCCCCCCCGGACGCCCGGCGCGTTCGGGGGGGCTTTCTCTGACTCAAAAAAACCGTTTTTATTCTTGACTCATATCGTCGGATATGTTAGTATAATAACAATATGTTTCTTATATTGACAGACTTTTTCAGATGAGAACGGGGGATCAACAGATGAAAAAAAGCATTGCGGCGCTTCTCTCTCTGCTCCTGACGGTTTCGGTCTTCTTCGCCGGCTGCGACTTCGGTCCGGGGGAAGACGAAGAGACCACAGAGGAAGACGTCTCAGTCACCGAAACCACCGAAGAAGAAACGACCGCAGCCGCCGGGCCGCTCTCTTCGAGCGAGATCTACAAGAAGGCGGCCGCGTTCACTTATGAGATCTCGACCGATACCGGCACCGGCACCGGTTTCGCCATCAGCAAAGACGGCTGGATCGTCACCAACTACCACGTCATCCGCGGCGCGACCAGGATCTCGGTAGAGAGCCTCAACGGCGTTGCCGAGAATGTGGATCAGATCGTCGCCTTTGACCGTGAGATGGATCTCGCGATCCTGAAGATCCCGGAGGTGGAAAACTGGGCGACGCTGAACAAAGAGGCCGTCGAGACCGGCGAACGGATCTATACGCTCGGCAGCTCCGAGGGGCTCACCGGCACCTTCAGCGACGGCGTCATCTCCCGTAAAAGCCGTGAGATCGCGGGCAAGTCCGTGCGTTTTATCCAGATCTCCGCGCCGATCTCCCACGGCAACTCCGGCGGGCCGCTGCTCAACGAAAAGGGCGAAGTGATCGGCGTCAATTCGCTTTCGGCGTCCGACGGGCAGAACCTGAATTTCGCGATCCCGGTCAGCTATCTCGACCGGCTCGATACCGATATGCCGTATACCATGGCGCAGTTTGTAAAGCTTGAAAAGGGACGCGGCTCCTCCGAGGGCGGGCAGAATACCTCCGGCTATCAGATCGTAGCCTCGGCTGACGATCTTACGCTTGCCCCGTACGGCTCCGCGTTCGTGGTGATCGCGACGGATGTGCCCGGCGGCACCGAATCGCTTTCGTACGATATCGAAGGCGAGGGCGTTTTATGCGGTATTTCAAAGAAATCCACCTTCGACGGTCAGCTCGCCATCCTCTTTATCACGCTGAACGATCAGGCGGACCGTACAAAGGTGACGGTCTACAGTGAAGACGATCCTTCCGTGAACGTCACCGTCACGGTCACGGCTGATCCCGCCGCGCCGAAAACCTATTTCTCCACAGAAGGCGGCTCCTGTACCGTGCCGGATCTCGGCGCCTGTTTCGGTATCCTGCCCTCCAGCTACACGGTCGATTATGACGATTGCTGGATGGAGGTCTTCTACAGCCCGGAGGATCTCGCCGAGATCGGTCAGACCTTTGAATCGCTCAAACCCGCTCTCGACCGGGAGTTCGCCGCGGCGGGCTATACGGCGGGTACGCGGGCGGATGAATCGAAGGCGACCTACCCTTATACCAAGAGCGGTACCGATGAAGCGGCCGGCGTCGGTGTGGATTCTGACGGAGACGTATTTGTCATTTTCCGGGATCAGGCGCTGCTGGATCTGATCAAAGAGCTTGAATCATAACACGCAGCATAAAAAACGGAAAGAGATCATAAAATGTTTTGCAGAAATTGCGGAAAAGAGATCGACGACAACACGGTGTTCTGCCCTTCGTGCGGCACGCCGACGGCCGCGCCGGAGGAAGAAGCCGGCGATACGGACGTAAACGTGATGAAGGACGGGCTTTCGGATAAGGATTTCATGAAAGACGCGCCCGCCGCGCCCGGCCAGCCCCCCGCGCCCCAGCCCCCCGCGCCGTATCAGTTCGGCGGCGGCGCGGCGCCGCGCCCGCAGATCGATACCGAGGCGCTCAAGGGCGCGGGGCAGGAGCTGCTCGCGTACGCGCGTTCGCTCATCGCCCCGCAGGATCCCGCCGAACCGAAGCTCGGCGCCTCGCCGATCTGGGCGATCCTCTGCGCGGTCAACGTGCTGCTCGCCTCCGTCGCCGTACCGGTTTTTGTGATCGAGTGCATCCCGAAGGATTACCGCGAATACATCCCCGTCCCCTTCATGCGCATCTTCATCGCCGTGTTCTTCGCGGGGCTGCTCTTTGCGGCGCTCGTATACGGCCTTTCGCTCGCGGATGTGCTTTTCCTGCGCAAAAAGACGGTTTCTCCCTTTGAAGCGCTCAACTCCCTCGTCGTCGTCTCGCTGCCGGTTCCCGCCGTCTGCATTCTTTGCATGCTGATCGGCTCCTTCTCTCCGGCCGCCGCCGCCGGTCTTGCCGTGATCGCGTTCATCTGGATGACGGTCGCCCGCGCGGACGCGCTCAGACGGCTCTGCGATTTCCCCAAAGCGCCGCTCATCGACGCGGTCGTGATCCACGCCGCCGGGCTCATCGCGTTCATCCTTGTGATGCGGCCGATGATCGAGAGCATCGTCAGGGATCTCCTCGGGAACTTCAGCATCTTCTGATCGCCGGCGTTTTTCGCGGGCTGCCGTCCGAACAAACGCAATACAGCAGGGATCCCTGATCGGCTTACGGTTCAGAGATCCCTGTTTTTTTCAGGAGGGATAACGGAATGAAACACAGAACGCTCCGGCGGGGCGGCTGCCGGTAAGAACGCCCTGCCGTTCCCGAAAAATTCAGCGGCGGATCCTTGAAATAATGCTTGCAATTGAGCAGCGCGCGTGTTATAATAACCCTCACGGGTCGAGCGGGATCGGCCGCGGCTTTTTGCGCGCGGGCCCTCCGTCTGTTCGGCAAACGCTTGAAAGAACCAACGAAAGAGGTGAAAATCGATTATGAAGCAGGGAATCCATCCCAACTACGAGCCCACCGTGATCCGCTGCGCATGCGGCGCGACGTATGAGACGCGTTCCACCCGCAAGGATCTTCGCGTGGATATCTGCTCGAACTGCCACCCCTTCTTTACGGGCAAGCAGAAGCTGGTCGATACCGGCGGACGTGTTGACAGATTCAAACGGCGTTATAACATCACGACGGACTAAGCTCCTTCGTGCGCCTCTCGCATCTGCCTTTTATATCGGCGCAGCGCTGCCGCGCGCCGGGGAGTCGTTTCCTTGAACAAACGTGTCTTACGCCGGAAGGGGTCCTCTCTTTCGGCGTTTTTTTCTGAAAGGAGCCGCTTATGGAAGCTTTTCGCATTCCGGCCGGGCCGGGCACGGATGAATATACGGTGAGCCGTTCGCGCTTTATCGGCTACGCCGAGCCGGTCTCCTCCGCCCAAGAGGCGGAGGCGTTCGTCGGGCGCATACGCGCCATGCACCGCGAGGCGCGGCATACCGTGTTCGCCTATAAGCTGCGTTCGCCCGCCGCCGTTCGCTTTTCAGACGACGGCGAACCCCAGGGCACGGCGGGCAAGCCCGTGCTGGAGGTGATCGAAAAAAGCGGCCTCACGAACTGCGCGGTGGCGGTCACCCGCTATTTCGGCGGCGTGCTGCTGGGGGCGGGCGGCCTTGTGCGCGCCTACGCCCACACGGCGAAGCTCGCGCTCACGGCGGCGGGCGCTGCGGTGATGCGCCCGTGCGTTACGCTGCGCGTTACGGTCTCCTACGCGAAATTCTCCTCCGCCGAGGCGCTCATCGCGCAGCATGAGGGCGAGGCGCTCGGCAGGGACTTCGGCGAAAACGTGACGCTTCTCTTCCGGCTCCCGCTGGAGAACCGCCCTGCCTTCGAGACCGCGCTCTCCGAGCTCACCCTCGGCGGCGTGCGTGCGCAGCTTGTGGAAGAGGGCTTCGCCCCGCTCAAAACGGGCGGAGCGTGAAGCGGAGAGGGGAGAGCGGAGCAGATCGGGATCCCGTTCTTTTGCCCCCGGATCCGAATTTGCGGAGGCGGAACCTCCGCAAAAAAGTTAAAAAAGACGAAAGATGAAAGACGAAAATGGGGCCTGCGGCCGGCATTGTAAACGGCGCTTTCGGCGCCGTAATTAATATATTTTTAAGCTTAATAAAGTATCATAAAAACAATAGAAA
>CADBOC010000354.1 GCA_902796175.1 Oscillospiraceae bacterium
GAACCCTACGGCGCGGTATTATCTTTGCAGGTGTAAGCAAAAATGGACAGGTTTAAGCAACAGATACAAAGGCAGCTTTTCGCCAATATCATGAAGGATAAGTGTTCCAGCAGTGAACACCTGATTTTTCGCGACGCCTGGTGCGCCCAGGAGCGCGTGATCCGGTTTGCTTCACCGTTTTTCAGAGAGCTGCTCGGCGTACTGCCGGAAGGCGCGGGAAAGTGGAAAACCGGCGACCATGTTATGTATGAAGCGAATAACGGTACGGATCGTCTTTGTGTGCAATGCGTGCTGAGTTTTTCTGCTTTGCCGAAAGAGAAATCTGCCGCCGCATACCATCTGATAAAATCCTGTGGATTGTCGTTGCTTTCTTCAACAGATGCAGTCGTTTTGAGGAACTGGGATCTCACCCGAACGGACGGCGACGCCAATCAAACAATGGAAGACTTTGACCGGCTGCTGAAAAAGGGGATCCCTTATTTTGAACAGGAGCTCAGGGAAAAACCTGAAGCGACGTATGAAAAACAGGGCCTGACGGAAGGTGAAGAAACGTCTGTAACCTCAAACAAATATGAACGCAATCCCAAGGCGCGCGCGGCCTGCCTTGCGTACCGCGGCACGGCCTGTGCCGTCTGCGGCATGGATTTCGGCAGGGCATACGGCCCCGCGTTCGCGGGCAAGATCGAAGTGCATCACATCGTCCCTCTCAGTGAGATCAAAGAAAACTATACTGTCGATCCCATACGGGATCTCATTCCGGTTTGCCCGAACTGCCACACGGCGCTGCACAGCAAACCGGGCGGCGTTTATACGGTCGAAGAACTGAAAAAAATCAGAGCCGCCCTTGTTTAGCGGCGTATTGCGGAGCGCCGTCAGATCCCCGGAGCTGACAGGCGGCGGAATGATCCGCGAAAACAAAAAAGACCCTGCAGAGGGGGGCAAATCGCCTCCCGTCTTTGCAGGGCCGTTTTTTTGTTTGATCAGAACGGGTCTGTAAAAAAGGACGTTTTCGGGGGGAAGGCCTCAAAGAACGCCGTGCGCGGGTCGATGATCTCAAGGCCCGGTACGAACGCCGGGTCCGAGACGCCTGTCAGCAGGATCTGAGAGGCGGCGTGCAGAGACAGGATCACCTCCGGATCGCCTTCGCCGCCGGATGCAACCTCGACCTCTCTACCCGAATAGGATACCCTATATACGTCGTTTTCGATGCGGACTGTGAACGCGCCGGGGGCGGCGGGGTATCGGTGCGCCCTGAGAATGTTCGCGGCGTTCATCAGTCTTACGGCGCCGACGCCGTGCAGCGCGACGGCGCAGCGTTTGAGATCCCGCACATAACGCAGCAGCGGCGTGTTCGCCGGGAGAGATTCAAAACAGACCTTTGTCTGATTCGCCTCAAAATTGCGCAGAAAGCCTGATATCCCGAGCATGGCTTCGGGGGAATCGTACCACAGCTCCTTTACGAATACCGTGCTTTTGTCCCGGTCGACCGAGAGCGTCGCGATCGCGCGGTCCTGCCAGACGTAGGTATAGGTCTGCGAGAGATAGGGGCTGCCGGAGAACGCTTCGGCGGTATCCCGAACAAAGCTCAGGTTATACGCCCCGGCTGAGCGGTTATAGATCGAAAGCAGCGCTTCGGCGTTTTCTCCTTCGTAGAGCACGGCGCCGCTGTTTCGTTTGATCTCTGAAAGCTCGGAAAACGGGATCTCGGCGCTGAGGGTATACCCGGCTCTCTCGTACCCGAGCTTTCGGTAATAGGGCTCGGAGAACGGGTAAAGAATGCTGATATCGTATTCCGCTTCACGGAAGAGGCGCTCGAACAGCGCCTTTACCGCGCCCTTGCCCCGATGCTCGGGCTTTGCCGCCACGCCCCCCACGGCGGCGCACTTCAGAAGTCCGCCGTCGTAACGGCACGCTTTTTCGTGCAGCTCCAGATCCGCGAACAGCGTTTTGTTGTCGTCGTCAAACGCGCCCAGCACCTTCTCGCAGGGCAGAACGGAGGCGGGGTCGCCGATCCCGCACGAATAGACAAAGGCCTGCGACGTGACCTTATCGTGCTGCGGCACGTCGTTGGGCGTTAAATACCGGATGATCATAGCGTTTCGATCTGTTCGCGGATGAATTCCACGGCTTCGCGCATCAGGCGGTCCTGTTCGCCCTGCTGTTTGAACACGGCGGGGTCGTCCGGAAAGCCGCGCTCGAGAAAGCCGTGCTCCGCCTCCCTGAATTCCCGGTACACGGTTCTGACCCCGGCCGCCTGCAGCTTTTTTGCGTAAGCTTCGGCCTGCGGGAGCAGGGGATCGTTTTTGCCGCAGCCGATGATCACGGCGGGCGCGAGACCCGCAAGGGCGGACGCGTCCGCGTTGCCGGGGGAGAGCAGGGGCTTTTCCGCCGGCAGCCGCTCGAAAAGAACGCTTTTGGCGAAGCGGTTGAAGATGACGGCCGGTAAGCCCCGCATGCCGCCGTAGCCGGCGAAATCAAAGCCGACGAAGTTCAGAAAGGGGTAGCCGAGGATCTGCGCCGAGAGCTTCACGCCCCGGTCCCGCAGCAGCATCGCCGCCCCCGCCGCAATGTGACCTCCGGCGGAATAGCCCGCAAGCATCGCCTTTGCCGGGTCTGCGCGGAACTGCGCCGCGTGCCCGATGAACCAGCACACGGTATCGGCGACCTGCGTCTGCTGCCAGGGGAAGGGAGCCTCGTCCGCCAACGCGTAATCGACGTTCACAACGAAGCAGCCGAGGCGGTTTGCGAGATACTGCGACTGCAGGTCCACGCCCTCGGCGTCGCCGAAGAGCCAGCCGCCGCCGTGGATGTTGAAGAGCATCGGCAGCGTTTGGCCCGCGTCCCCGGCGGGGCGGTAGAGCCGCACATGTACGTCCGGCATGCCCCTTCTCGGCACGGCGAAGGCTTCTCCCCGGTAGGGGCCTTTGTTATGCTCTTTTTTGCGCCTGTTTTTCAGATACAGGTGAACGGGGTAATAGCAGTGTTTCATGGCTTTCTCTCCTTTTTTTGTGGGGCGGATTCCCCGTAATGCCGCGCTTTTCCGGCGGCTTCCGGCGGCGCCCTTCCCGGACGGCTTTTCTATATAACACTATACTCCGTTTTCCGCGGTCCGTCAAGTCAAACGCGCCGGCGGAGCCGATACGTTTTTTTTCGCCGCGCCGCCGTGAAAAGCAGCGCCGAAGAAACATTTTCAGGGAAAAACGCCCGGGCATCTTTACAACGCCGGAAAACTGTGATACAATGACGTTAGCAATAGCTAACTAACTACGGAGATCACGGGTCGCGCGAAACATGGAAAAACAGGTTTTTTTAGAGATCAGAGGCGTTGAAAAAGCCTTCGGGCAGGGCGAAACGCGGGTAAACGTACTGCAGGGGATCGACCTTGCCGTTTACAAAGGGGAGTTCATCGTGCTGCTGGGGCCCTCAGGCTCCGGCAAATCGACGCTGCTCAACATCATCGGCGGCATCGACGCCCCCGACGCCGGCGAGCTGACCGTGGGCGGCTCGCCGCTCAGACAGATGAATGAAAAAGAGTTAACAGAGTATCGCCGCCGGCACCTCGGCTATATCTTTCAGCAGTACAATCTGGTGCCGAACCTGACGGTGCGGGAGAACATAGAGGTGGGGGCGTATCTCTCCCGGGATCCGCTGGACGTGGATGAGATCATGGAGGTGCTCGGCATCCGCGGGCAGCAGCATAAGCTGCCGAACCAGCTTTCGGGCGGGCAGCAGCAGCGCTGCGCCATCGGCAGAGCCGTCGTTAAAAATCCGGAGATATTGCTGTGCGACGAGCCGACGGGGGCGCTCGATTATAAGACCTCCAAGGATATCCTGGGTCTGATCGAGAAAGTGAACGAGCGCTACGGGGCGACCGTGGTGTGCGTTACGCACAACGACGCAGTGGGGCACATGGCGGACCGCGTCATAAAGCTCAAGGACGGGCGGATCCGCAGGATCATAGAGAATGAAACGCGCGTTAAGGCCGCGGATCTGGAATGGTAGCGGGGTTCGGCATGAAACGGAAGAGACAGAAAAATCCGCTGCGCCGCCGGCTGTGGCGGGAGCTCAGGTCTGATATCGCCAAATACATTGCTGTGTTTTTTATCATGATCCTCACGATCGGTCTGTGCTCCGGCTATCAGGTCTCCGGCAACAGCATGGTGCGTTCTTATTATGAAGGCTTTGAGAAATACAGGATCGAGGACGGGCACTTTCGTGTGCGCGACGTTCTGAACCGCCAGCAAAAACGGGAGATCGAGACGCTGGGCGTTAAGCTGTGCGAACTGTTCTGCGTCCCCCGGGAGCTTACGAACGGCACGCACATCCGCATCTACGCCAACCGGTACGATATGGATAAGCTCTGCCTGATGAAGGGCGCGTGGCCCGAACAGGAGAACGAGATCGCGCTGGACCGGATGTACGCGAACAACAACGGCATTCTGATCGGCGATACGATAACGACCCAAAAGGGCGAAGCGTATACCGTTACGGCCTTCGTCGCGTTTCCGGATTACAGCTGCCTGTTCGAGAACAACTCCGATACGATGTTCGATTCGGTGAATTTCGGCGTGGCGGCGGTAACGCCGGCGGCGTTCTCCGCCTTCCCGGCGGAGGAGACGCAGCACGTCTACGCCTGGACCTATGAGAACAGGCCGCAGACGGAGGCGGAGAAGAAAAACGCGGGCGACGCGTTTTTCGAGGATCTGAAGGCGGCAGTCCATGTAGAGGACTATCTGCCGGCTTACCTGAACCAGGCCATCACCTTCACCATAGACGATATGGAGGACGACAATACCATGATGACGGTGCTCTGCTATATGCTGATCGCCATCATCGCCTTTATCTTCGCCGTAACCTCCAAGAACACCATTGTGCGGGAGGCAGCCGTGATCGGCACGCTGCGGGCCAGCGGCTTTTCACGCGGGGAGATCGTGCGGCACTATCTCTCCCTGCCCGTGGCGGTATCGCTGGTAAGCTCGCTGGTGGGCAATATACTCGGCTACACGGTGTTCAAGGATTTCTGCGCCTCCATGTACTACGGCAGCTATTCTCTCTTTACCTACCGCACGTTCTGGACGCCCGCCGCCTTCCTGCAGACCACGGTCGTTCCTCTGCTGCTGATGCTGGCGATCAATACCGGCGTATTGTACGGGAACCTCAGAAAGCCGGTGCTGGGGTTCCTGCGCGGCGATCTTTCGGCCAGCAGAAACAGGCGGGCGCCGCGCCTGCCTGTACGGCTGCCGATCCTTTCGCGGTTCCGGCTTCGGGTGGTGCTTTCAAACGTATCGTCCGTCGCGATCATCTTAGTGGGTGCGCTCTTCGCCAATCTGCTGCTGATGTTCGGCATGGCGCTGCCGCAGGTTCTGGATCATTATGAGGCGAAGCTCCCCGAAAACATGATCGCCGCGTATCAGTATATGCTGACCGTGCCGCTGTCGGAGGATTACCCGAACCGGTTCGCGGAAACGCTCGGCATGCTTTCCTTCGCCAATGAAGTGACGACGGAAAATGAGACGGCTGAGCCGTTTTCCGCGTATTCGCTCAGATCCAACGATCCGAAACGCGTTGTGGAAGACGTGACCCTTTACGGAATCAGAAAGGGGAGCCGGTACGTGTCCATCCGCCACGGCGCCGACGGCGTGTATGTCTCCTCCGCCTTCGCGGAGAAATACGGTCTTGCGGTCGGCGGCGGGTTTACGCTCTACGATCCGTATGAGGAGACAGATTACGGTTTTACGGTCGGCGGGATCTATCCCTACGACGCCGCCGTCGCCGTTTTTATGGATCAGGAAAAGCTGAACGAGACCTTCGGGCTCGGCAGCGGCGCCTTTGTGGGGTATTTTTCCGAAACGCCCATCACCGATATCGACGAGAGCCTGATCGGCGCCGTGATCGACAAAGACGCGCTCTCAAAGGTCTCGCGGCAGCTCAAAAACACCATGGGGGATCTTATGTACGCGGTAGACGCGCTCGCCGTCGTGATCTTTTTGATCGTGGTCTACCTGCTGCTGAAGCTGATCATTGAAAAAAGCGCGCACACCGTTTCGGTCATGCGCATTCTGGGCTTAAGGGGAAAAGAGATCGGAAGGATCTATATGATATCGCTGTCGGCTTCGGTCGCCGTATCGTTTGTGCTTTCGATCGCGATCGACTATTTTTTTCTGAAGGCGCTGTATAAGGTGATGATCGGCCAGATGATGAAGGGCTGGCTGCCGCTGGATATCGGGGCCGACGTCTTTGTCAAAATGATCCTGTTGGGGCTCGGCGCGTACGCGGCGGTGGCGCTGCTCGAATACAGAAAGATCCGCCGCATCCCCATGGATCTGGCGCTGAAAACGGTTGAGTGAGAGGTATCGGGAATGAAACGGTTCAAAAAACAGATCGCCCTTCTGTGCGTCGGCAGCCTTCTGCTGCTCGCCTCCTGCGGCGCGTCGGATTATACGGGTACGGCTGAGGTGCTTACGGGCGAAGGGGGACCGGCGCAGGAAGAGGAGGTCTATACGGCGAAGGCCTTCGTCGATCCCGAACAGCCCGATAAGGCGGAGATCGTTTACGTTTCGGCGGACGCCTTCGGCGCGCCTCAAAAAACAGAGGTGAGCGTAACGCTGAAAAACCCCGGCGGGCTGGACCCGATCACGGATCAGACGCGCCTCACCGGGATCCGCAACACCGGCGGCAACGAGGATTTTTCGCTCACGGACGGCGTGCTGACGTGGGAGAATCACGGCGAGGATATTACTTATAAGGGCGTTTCAGACGCGCCGCTGCCGGTGAGCGTAAAAACGACGTATTATCTGGACGGGAACGAGATCGCCCCATCGGAGCTGGCGGGAAAGAGCGGCCGCGTAAAGCTGCGCTTCGATTACGCGAATCAGACGGATTACGTTCCCTTTGTCTGCGTAACGCTGGTAATGTTCGGGGGCGACGGGTTCCGGAACATTGGCGGCGACGGCGTCAGGACCCTGAGATACGGCGATTCCGTTCTTGCGTTCGGCCTGACCGTGCCGGGGCTTGATGATCATCTGGCCCTTTCGGGGCTCAAAACGCTCGGGGAACAGCTGGGGGAAATCAGCTTCAAAGACAGCCTTGAGATCGAGGCGGACGCCTCTGCTTTTTCTCTGGACTACACGGAGACCGTCGCCTTCAACGGCCTGCTGTCGGAGCTGACCGACGGGGATCTGAGCGAGCTGACCGAAACGGCGGAGGAGCTCGGGGGTGCGACGGGCGCTTCCGACAAGCTCAAAGAGGGGATCGACGGCCTTGTCAAGGGGCTTACCGGCTTTCAGGAGGGCCTGAACGCCTATACCGAGGGCGTGGATCAATGCGCGGAAGGCGCAAGACAGATCAAGAGCGGCATGGAGACGCTCGGGAACCTCGGCGCTCTGCTGCCGGGAACGCTCGGCGAAAAGGTATCGGGCCTCTATGAGGCGATCTCGGGCTTGTCGCAGGGGCTCGACCGGCTTTCCGCGAACAGTCAGGGCCTCAGGGACGGCGCGAGATCGATCTTATCTGGAAGCGGCGCGCTGTCGGAGGGCGTTGCTGCCCTGAACGCCGAAGCGCTTGTCAAAATGGCGCAGGCGGGCGCGGACGTGCAGACGCTCGTCGGTAAAATAAAAACGCTGCGGGACGCGGACGGCGGATACCGGAATTTTTCCGGGATCGCCCCCGGCAAAACCGGCAGCGTACTGTTTATGATCGAGACCGCTGAGATCAAAGCGCCGTAAGTAAGGTTACCCCAGCGCCACGTCCAGCGTCATCATCAGCGCGAAGCCGATCGCGAAGAGCACCGTGCCGATGTTGGAATGCTCGCCCTCAGACATCTCGGGGATCAGCTCCTCCACCACAACGTAGAGCATCGCGCCGGCGGCAAAGCTGAGCAGATAGGGCATCAGCGGCAGAATGAGGCCTGACGCCGCGACCGTGAGCGCCGCCCCGACGGGCTCCACCGCGCCCGAGAGCACGCCGTACAGAAAGGCTTTGCCCTTTCCCGCGCCCTCGCTTCTGAGCGGCATGGAGATGATCGCCCCTTCGGGAAAGTTCTGGATCGCGATGCCGACCGAGAGCGAGAGCGCCCCGGCGGCGGTGATCCCGGCGTTGCCCGCGAGCATGCCGGCAAACACGACGCCCACCGCCATCCCCTCCGGCACATTGTGGATCACGACTGCCAGAACAAGCATGGCGGTATTTGAGAGCTTTGCGCGGGGTCCCTCCGCCTTTTCGCTGTTCAGGTGCAGGTGAGGGATCAGCCGGTCGAGGCCGAGCAGAAACGCGATCCCCACGCCGAACCCGACGAGGGCGGGTACAAAAGACAGCCGGCCCCTCTCTTCGGCCATCTCCAGCGCCGGTATCAGCAGGCTCCATACGCTCGCCGCCGTCATCACGCCGGCGGCAAAGCCGGTGAGCGCCCGCTGCGTATTTCTGCCGAGCTCTTTTTTCATCAGAAAAACGCAGGCCGCGCCGAGCGACGTGCCGATAAACGGGATCAGCAGGCCGACGACCGTTTCTTTCATAACGAACCACCTCCGTGTCGCAATGTTGTTAGCTTCTGCTAATAATTGTATCACAAAAGAGCCGCCGGCGCAATCCCTTCTTTTGAACCGCCGGCATATAACAAACGGGATCGAACGGGGAACGCCCGGACGGCTTCGCCGGAACAAAAAAAAGGAGAAACAGATGCTCACGGTACATGAATTCGGAAAAGAAAACAAAGAGACGATCGTGCTCTTTCATCCGCTCGGCGTATGGTGGGATATCTTCGAATACGTGATCCCGCTGCTGGAACAGGACTGGCGCCTCGTGATCCCCGCGATGCCGGGCCACGACCCGGACCGCCCGCGTTCGGATTACACAAGCGTGGAGGAGATCTCTGCCGAAATGACGGCGTGGCTGCTCTCCCGTGATCTGCGGAACGTTTCGTGCCTCTACGGCTGCTCCATGGGCGGCGGCGTGGTGATCCGCATGCTGGCGGAAGCGAAGATCCGCCCCGGTGCGGCCGTGATCGACGGCGGCATCACCCCCTACAGACTGCCCAAACCCCTGACTTATCTGATCGGCGCAAAGGACTTTCTGATGACAGAAGCCGGAAAACATATGAGCGTACGGGCGCTGAAAAGCGTGTTCGATCCCTCCAAATATACGGAGGAGGACCTGACGTACGTCAAAAAGGTGCTCTCCTCCATGAGCGCGAAAACGATCTGGCGCGGGTTTTATTCCTGCAACAATTACACGGTGCCCTCTCCCGTTGGGCGCCCCGGCTGCCCGGTGCAGTACTGGTACGGCGAAACGGAGAAAAAGGCCCGTAAGCATGATATCGCTTATGTGAGAACGATCTTCCCCGAAACCCGATTCGTGGAAAACAAAGGGCAGGATCACGCGGAATTCTTTACCCTGCACCCAAAAGAATTTGCCGCGCGGCTGAGCGCGTTCGC